>NZ_JBFTLD010000078.1:0-24279 GCF_056396265.1 Allobosea sp. 05T422_2
AGCTCAGCCGCTTCCATTTCCGCGCCTCGTTCTCACTGGCGACCGGCATGACCCGCCTGAATGGCTGACGACGCTGAGGATGCGCTGCGCTTGCGAGTTGCTGGAACGGGCCGATTGGCCGGTGATCACCAGAGCGGGCGCGAAGAAAAGTCATAGGCCTCCGCGACGACGGGCGGCTCCCGGCCGTGGAACCCGATCATCGTCTCGCTGAACAGCGAGGCCTCGTCCGGATGCCGGCCGAGATAGTCGAAGACCGGCACGCCCTGCGCCTTCTCGAACGCCGTCCTGCCGCTCTGCAAGGAATAGGCGATGTCGTCGAAGGCCCCCGCGAACCAGGGGCTGCCGGCGGTAAGGATGGTGGCCCGCGCCGAACCGGGCGCGCCCGTCTTCAGCGCCTCCCCCAGCGTCCGGACCGACCCCGCACGGAATGACCACCGGCCGGGTTCCGAGACGTCGCGTCTGGCAGCATTTGTCGCTGGTCATCCCCTGGTCGCACAAGCGGCACGTCGTGGCGATTATGCGACGCCCACCATCGCCCTCGCGGTCCGACGCGTTTGGAACGGACCATGTGGAATCTCCGGCGGAGCAAAACTGTCGGAACTGGCGCGATCCCAGCGGCTGTACCAATCGGCGAGCTCCGGAAACTCGTTTCCGCCCAGCAGAAATCCCTCCGGCAGATAGGGGAAGGCCTCGTTGCCATCGAGGAACTCGTTGTCCTTCTGTCTGAACATGAAGTGATAGGGCATGAAGTCGCTGGGATGGCTGAGGCCCGCCGCACCCGCGATTTCGCCGAGCGCGTGCATGGTGTTGCGATGAAAGCGCGCGACGCGGTCGCTTTTGTCGCCGACATCTATCGCGCTCTGGCGGCGCTGGTCCTGTGTCGCGATACCGACTGGGCAGCGATTGGTGTGGCAAGACTGGGCCTGGATGCAGCCGATTGCGAACATGAAGCCGCGCGCCGCGTTGCACCAGTCCGCCCCGAGCGCGAGCGTGCGGGCGATGTCGAAGGCTGACACGATCTTGCCAGCCGCCCCGATCCTGACCTGATCGCGGATGCCGGCGCCCCGCAGCGTGTTGTGGACGAAGGTCAGCCCTTCCAGCATCGGCATGCCGACGCGGTTGGCGAATTCGACGGGAGCGGCGCCAGTGCCACCCTCCGCGCCGTCCACGACAATGAAATCGGGTACGATGCCGGTGTTGAGCATGGCCTTGACCATACTCATGAATTCGCGGCGATGGCCGATGCAAAGCTTGAGGCCGACCGGCTTGCCGCCGGAAAGCTCGCGCAGTTCACCGACGAATTGCATCAGCCCCGTCGGGGTGGAAAAGGTGCTGTGGGCCACAGGCGATATGCAGTCTACGCCCATCGCAATGCCTCGCGCCTCGGCGATCTCGGGTGAGATCTTGGAAGCTGGCAGCATGCCGCCATGACCCGGTTTGGCGCCTTGGCTGAGTTTGATTTCGATCATCTTGATCTGCGGATCAGCAGCCAGTTCCGCAAAACGTTCGGGAGAGAAGCTGCCATCTTCGTTGCGGCAGCCGAAATAGCCCGACGCCACTTGGAAAATCAGGTCCCCGCCGCCTTGCCGATGATAGCGGCTGATGCTGCCTTCGCCGGTGTCATGTGCGAAGCCGCCCTTCCTCGCGCCAGTGTTGAGCGCCAGAATGGCGTTGGCAGAGAGCGAGCCGAAACTCATGGCCGAGATGTTGTAGATGCTGGCCTCGTAGGGATGCCTGCAGGCAGGTCCGCCGATCCGGACGCGAAAATCGGTGTCGACAATGGCCGTCGGCGCGGCCGAATGGGTCAACCACGCATAGCCGGAACCGTAGACGTTCTCAGAGGTGCCAAAAGGCAGCTTGTCCTCGTCGCCCTTGGCGCGCCGGTAGACCAGGGCGCGGTCCTGCCGGCTGAACGGAACTTCGTCATGGTCGCTTTCGATGATGTATTGCCGGATTTCCGGCCGGATGCTTTCCATCAGAAAGCGCAGATGCCCGATCACTGGATAGTTGCGCAGAATCGAATGCTTGTGCTGGCGCATATCATGAACGCCCAGAAGGACCAGCGCGCCCGCAATCACCGCCGGGACAAGCAGCCACCCGCTATAGGCGAGCCCCCCGGCAAGCGAGGCGGCAAGAGCGAGCATGGCAAGGACAAATACCGCATAGCGTTGGTTCAGCAGAGCATTTTTTAGCATGATGTCCTGACGCAATGCGTGGTCGGTGTACGTTGAACGCGGGAAATTCGGGGTTTCCTGAAGAGACGGCGGCAAACGGCGCCGTCCTCTTCTTCGAGACCGAATCTGGACGATCTCATCCCGAATATAGCCCTCCTGATCGACCGCGCGCCACACAGCTTGKCTCTGCCACGCGGGCAGGATTCGGCAGGTCTGTGAACAGCGTTCCGAGAGTTTCGCTGCGAAGCTCAAGAACACCCTCCGCCTGGTTCAGTTGGCGTAGAGTTTGACGAAGCGTACTGCGTGCCGACTGGCCGAGCGCGTGTTGGGATGCCGCGAGGCGTGACGATGCGCCACGGACGTCAGCTTCCTGGCAAGGCCCCAACGTCCGGACCTGGCGCAATTCTGATGCAGCGCCAAGCGCTACGGACGGACGAGGCTTTCCGTGCCGCGCTGCCGCGGTGGGGTGACACCGGCCGTAACCATCGGCTGTTTCTCGAAGCGCACCGTCTTCCGGACAGGCCGGACCGAAGCCATGACGATCAAAGGCGCTCACCAATCAAGCGCATCCCTGATTACGCCCCCTGCACCGCTTCGACGATGCTCACGTCGGAGCTGGTGGGGATCACCCGCGTCAGGCGGAAGCCGGCCTTGGCGAGGAGCTGGCGGTATTCCTCCTCCGTTCGCTCCTGGCCGCCGGGCAGCACCAGCATCACCATGTCGAGCACCTTGCCGGGATGGGGCGTGTCGCCGGCGGGCAGCACCATCTCCACCAGCAGCAGCCGTCCGTCGGGCTGCATGGCCTTGCGGACATGGCGCAGGATGGTGAGGCACTGCTCCTCGCTCCAGTCGTGGATGACGTGGGACAGCACATAAGCGTCGCCGCCGGCGGGAACCGTCTCGAAGAAGTTGCCTGGCTCGATCGCCACGCGCGCCTGCACGCCCCGTTCCGCCAGCAGGGCCGGCGCGTCGGCCACCACATGGGGCCGGTCGAACAGGATGCCGCGCGGCCCCTCGTGCCGCGCCAGGATCGCCGCGATCAGGTTGCCGGTGGCGCCGCCGACGTCGACGACGGTGCCGAAGGCCGAAAAGTCATAGGCCTCCGCGACAGCGGGCGGCTCCCGGCCGTGGAAGCCGACCATCGTCTCGCTGAAGAGCGAGGCCTCGTCCGGATGCTGGCCGAGATAGTCGAAGACCGGCACGCCCTGCGCCTTCTCGAACGCGGTCCTGCCGGTCTGCAAGGAATAGGCGATGTCGTCGAAGGCCCCCGCGAACCAGGGGCTGCCGGCGGTGAGGATGGTGGCCCGCGCCGAACCGGGCGCGCCCGTCTTCAGCGCCTCCCCCAGCGCCGTCAGGGCAAAGCGCTGGCCGGCCTGCTCGGCAAGCAGGCCCAGGCTGGCGAGGCAGCGCATGAAGCGATGGAGCGAGGGCGCATGGAGCCGCAGCGGGCCGGCCAGCTCCTCGGCACTGCGAGGGCCGGTGGCCAGGTGGTCGGCGAGGTCCAGCCTCGCGGCTGCGTAGACCAGACGCGAGACCCAGGCGGCCGTCGCCATCTGGATCAGCGTGACATGCGGGGGAGGCTCCTGCGCTGCCGCGGGAGGCGCAAGGGTCGATGCGGCGTGGGGCGTGTCGTCCATGGTGCTCTCCCGAGAGGCCGAGGATGGACTGGTGGCGCAACACTGAAGCATCGGCCCGAAATGTGGATTGCGGTCTTCGGGGCAGAGCCGATGCAAGCACAAAAGATGAGATCATCGGATCGGATGCGATGTCCGATCGAATAATCCAGGATATCACGGCCGGCCAATGCCGGCACGACATTGATGAGGTTGAACCATGCCTTCGGGGAGGCAGACGGGTTCGCGATCTGCTGCGGTTCCAGCGCGGTGGGAACGACGGGGGCGCATCATCGGCGGCCTTGAGCTCGCAATCGGCCTCGCTGCCTCGATGACGAGAGCCGCCGAATGAGTGTGCTCGACGACCTTACGGCGTCCGAGAACCCTGCGGGCGTGGCGGCACGATGAAGCCTCCCGATTGATGCGCCCAGAGGTCGGCGTAGAGCCCGCCGCGATCGAGCAATTCCGCATGGGAGCCCTGCTCGGCAATGCGCCCGCCATCCATGACCACAAGGCGGTCCATGAGTTGCAGCGTCGAGAGGCGATGCGCGATCGCGATGACGGTCTTCCCGCGCATCAGATCCGCGAGCGCATCCTGGATCGCGGCCTCGACCTGCGAGTCGAGCGATGACGTCGCCTCGTCAAGCAGGAGAATCGGGGCGTCCTTCAGGATCACCCGCGCGATCGCGATGCGCTGGCGCTGCCCGCCGGAGAGCTTGACGCCGCGCTCGCCGACGAAGGCCTCGTATCCATGGCGCCCCTTGCCGTCCACCAGCGTCTCGATGAAGCCGTCCGCCTGCGCCTTCCGGGCCGCGTCACGCATCATCCACTCATCGGCATCCTGGCGGGCGTAAAGGATGTTCTCGCCGATCGAGCGATGCAACAGCGACGAATCCTGAGCCACCAGCGCGATCCGTGCGCGCAGCGACTCCTCGGTGACGCAGGCGATATCCTGGCCGTCGATCAGAATTCGGCCCGATTGCGGCTCATAGAAGCGGAGCAGCAGATTGACGAGCGTGGACTTGCCCGCGCCCGAGCGCCCGACCAGACCGACCTTTTCGCCGGCGCCAACGGTCAAGGATAGCCCCTCCACCACGCGGTGCGGCTTCATGTAGTGAAAATGCAGATCCTCGAAACGGATCTCTCCATGGGGAGCCTCGAGCGGACGCGCGTCAGGCTTGTCGAGCTGGCTCAGCGGCTGCGCGATCGTCTTCATTCCTTCCTGCACGATGCCGATATTCTCGAAAATGCCCGCAATTTCGAACGCCACCCAACCCGACATGGCGATGATCTGGGTTGTCAGAAGAAGGGCGGTCGTCAACGTGCCCGCGTCGACCCGGCCCTCGGAGAAAAGCCAGACGCCGATCCCGCCGGTCGTCACCAGCAGGATCGCGTTGAGGCAGACCAGGCAGAAGACATAGACGGTATTGAGCCGTTGCTGGCGGGCGAAAGCGGCCTGGAAGCGCAGGAAGCCGTCGCGCACATAGGTGTCATCATCGGTCCGGCGCCCGAACAGCTTGACCGTCATGATGTTGGTGAACGTGTCGACGACCTTGCCGGCGATGGCGGAGCGCGTCTCCGAGGTCTCGCGCGACCGGACCTGCACCTTCGGCAACGTGTAGGCGAGGAGTGCACCGTAGAGCAGAAACCAGACCAACATCGGCGCGGCGAGGCGAATGTCCTGCGTGCCGAGAAGACCGATCGCGGTCGCGCCGAAAACCAGGATCTGCCAGACCGCGCGCACGAAGGAGACGATACTCTCTCGCAGCGGCCGGGCCGTCTGCATGACCCGGCTGGCCAACCGCCCGGCGAAGTCGTCATGAAAGAAGGAAAGCGGCTGGCGCACGACGTGCCAGTAATTCTGCCAGTGAACCAGCGTCGTGAAAGAGACGGCGATCGAGTGGTTCACGAGCAGGCGAAACAGGATCGTGCCCAGCGGCCGGACGACGAGCACGATCGCCGCCATGACCAGAAGAAGCTGGCCGGCAGCGTCGAAAACGCGCTCGCGTGGGACCGATGACAGGATCGAGACGAGGCGCCCAATCAGATAAGGCACCACGGCCTCAAGGACGGCGAGCACAAAGCCGACCACGAACAGCGCTGCGAACAGGCCCTTCGCCTGGCGGACGAAGTGCCAATAGAACGTTCGCAGTCCGCTGGGAGGCTCGCCCGGAGGCGATGCTGTCGAATCAACAAGTGAATCGAAGAAGCTGAACATCGTTCCTTATGATTGCTGCGGCGCCGCCCTTGCAACCTCGAATGGTCGCCGTCAAAGCGCTCGGATCTGCCAAACCAGTCTCGCTACAGCGGATGCGGTCTGGCGATGAAGCGGGATGTGGCTTGCGCGACTCTCACCGCGACATCGCCTTGATCCGGGAGGCAAAGACCCGCCTCCCCCTCGGCTTGGCCATGATCGATGCGTTGGTCCTTGTAGACGAACTGCGGATCGACCAACTCGCCGTACCGAGCCCCGTTCGGGGGCGTGATCTCATCGCGCAATGGCCGCGGCCAGCAAGGCTTCGAACGAGGCTCATTCCGTTGTTTGGATTCGACGTCATGAATCGGAGTTTTGTCCCGATCCGCCCCCCGTATCCCTTTGCTCAGGTCGACGAACGACATCGCTGGCCGAAAGAACGCTGATGGAAGGATGTTTTCCTATGAGCAAAGCAGATGACAACAAGGCCGTCGTCGKCCGTTGGTTCACCGARTTCTGGGGCAAGGACGTCAAYCTTGCKGTSATCGATGAGATCGCGGCGCCCGATATGCTCCTGAAGTATTCGCTGCACGAGCCTCGCCGCGGCCGCGCCGACATCAAGGCCTTCATGACCGACTTCCGGGCGGCGTTTCCGGACCTCAACTTCTGGGGCACCGCCGACCTGATCGCCGAGGGCGACTATGTCGTCGGCCAGTGGGAAGGCGGCGGCACGCATACGGGGGCGGCCTTCGACGATTTCCTGGTCGGCTATGAGGMCCTTCCCGCCGCCACCGGCCGCAAGATGCATTTCACCGGCACGACGGTCCTGAAGGTGGTGGACGGCAAGATCGTCGAGGAGATCGGCCTGGACGACGGGCTCACCGCCATGACGCAGCTCGGCCTCGTCACGGCTGCCTGATCCCGATCGTGCCGAGCCTGCGGGCGGCGCGGCCTGTCATCGGCACCACCACCGAGAGGCCTACACATGATTGTGCGGGCCTCTTTGTGCCGGGCCTGGCCCGCTCGCGGTTTTCTTGGCGATCTCGGATTTCTTGGCGCTCGCGGATGGGCGCGGCGCATCCATTGCAGAAATCGGGTGGGAGACATCCGATTTGAAAGTAAGGATCGGAGTGTCGCGAACGTCGATCAGGTGCACGGTCGGGCCAGGATGTTCCGAGATGACAACAATGACCATCTTCGCAAAGCTCACGCCCAGGCACAGCGCCAGGCAAAGCGCATTTCCCCTCACGGTCGCGGACGACCCGCGCTGGGCGCGCATCGTCGCTCGCGACAAGACCGCTGACGGGCAGCTCTGGTACAGCGTCTCGACGACAGGAGTGTATTGCCGCCCGTCTTGCCCATCGCGGACGGCCAATCCGAATAACGTCACGCTTCACGAGACGCTGGAGCGCGCGCGAGCGACGGGTTTTCGCCCCTGCAAGCGCTGCAACCCCGACGGAGTGTCGTCAGAGGCCGGGAACGCCACCCTGGTCGCCAAGGCTTGTCGGATCATCGAGGATAGCGAGGAGGAACCGTCGCTGGAGGCTCTTTCCCTCGCGGTTGGGCGCAGTCCCGGTTATTTCCACCGCATCTTCAAGGCGACGACCGGCCTGACCCCGAAGGATTATGCTGCGGCAGATCGCTCCAGGAAGGTCCGCGAGGGTCTCCGCGCCGGCCATAGCGTGACCGAGGCGATCTATGACGCGGGCTTCAATTCAAGCGGCCGCTTCTACGAGAAGTCGACCGGGATGCTCGGCATGACCCCGTCACGATTTCGCGCCGGCGGAGCCAATGAGGAGATCAGGTTCGCCATCGGGCAGACGTCGCTTGGGGCGCTTCTGGTCGCGTCGAGCAAGAAGGGCGTCGCCTCGATCCTGCTCGGCGACGATCCCGATGAACTCCTCCGGGATCTTCAGGACAGGTTTCCCAGGGCCCGCCTGATCGGTGCGGATCGCGAATACGAGGCGTTGATCTCTCGCGTCGTCGGGTTCGTCGAGAATCCMGGCCTCGGCCTCGATCTTCCGCTCGATGTCCGCGGCACCGCATTCCAGCGTCGCGTCTGGCGGGCCCTGCAGGAGATTCCGGTCGGAGCGAGGGTGTCCTATTCAGAGATCGCTCGCCGCATCGGATCACCGAACTCGGTGCGCGCCGTGGCTGGCGCATGCGCAGCGAACACCCTGGCTGTAGCGATCCCCTGCCATCGTGTCGTGCGCAATGACGGAGCGCTCTCGGGCTATGCCTGGGGTGTCGAGCGCAAGCGAACCCTTCTCGATCGCGAGGCTGCCCGGACGGCGTAAGCCTGCGGCCGCCCCGCCGAATGCCTGACAAGATTGGTCCTCGATGAATTTCTTTGCGCGCTACGATGACTCGGTCGTCTTCCTGACGAAGCTCGACGAGGACTGGGCCAGGCTAATTGCCCGGGTTGGCCCATGCCGGCACGATCCCAAGGCCGCCCGCGAGCCCTATGAAGCGCTGGTGCGCGCCATCGCCTATCAGCAGCTGACGGCCAAAGCCGGGGACGCGATCATCGGCCGCCTCAAGGCGCTCTTTGATGGCCAGGCCTTTCCGAACCCTGAGGATCTCATTGCGGCGGAATTCGATGCACTGCGAGCCTGCGGCTTCTCCGCCAGCAAGATCGCAACCATCAAGGCCATTGCGGAAGGCGCGACGACGGGCGTGATCCCTGCGCGCGATATCGCAATCCAGATGGACGACGAAGATATCATCGCCCGCATGATTGCCATCAAGGGCGTCGGCCGTTGGACGGTCGAGATGCTGCTGATGTACTCGCTGGAGCGTATGGACATCCTTCCGGCAGACGATTTCGGGGTTCGCGAAGGCTACCGCGCGCTGAAATCGCTTGATGAGCAGCCCAAGCCCAGGGCATTGCGCGAGATCTCGAAGGCCTGGGCGCCCCATCGCACGGTCGCCTCCTGGTATCTCTGGCGAATGCCGCGCGAGCGCGGAAACACGTTGAAATAGGCCCGTCATGCTCGATTTGTTTGAAACGCTCGATACGCAGGAACCATCGACCGAGATCATGGCCGACGGCGCGATGCTGCTGCGTGGCGCCGCGCTGCCCTTCGAGGCGGACTTGCTCAGCGCCCTGGCTGATATCACCGAACAGGCCCCCTTCCGGCACATGGTCACGCCCGGGGGCTTCGTCATGTCCGTGGCCATGACCAATTGCGGGGCGGCTGGATGGGTCACGGACCGGACCGGCTATCGCTATGATCGCAACGATCCCGAGACCGGGCGCCCGTGGCCACCCATGCCGGATTGCTTCCTCGAGCTCGCGATCACGGCCGCCGCACGCGCCGGTTATCCTGATTTTCGACCTGATGCCTGCCTGATCAATCGCTACGAGCCAGGCGCCCGGCTTTCTCTTCATCAGGACAGGAACGAGCGCGATTTCGCCAATCCGATCGTCTCGGTCTCGCTCGGCTTGCCCGCGACATTCCAGTTCGGCGGCCTGAAGCGAAACGACCCGGTGAAGAAATATGCGCTTCGGCACGGCGATGTCGCCGTGTGGGGCGGACCATCTCGCCTGTTCTATCACGGTGTTCCCGAGCTGAAGGATGGCGTTCACGGAACCGTCGGGCGCATGCGTATCAATCTGACGTTCCGCGGCGCGTTGTAGCGCGATCCTGGATTTCCGTTGCCGGCCATGATCGGCGTGATGCCGGGATAGCCTTGTGAGCCACTGGATGATCATTCGACGGGTCGATCTGTAGCCGTCAGGTTGCTGCAGCCTGGCGCGCTCGGGGACCGATACGAGGACGTTTTCGCGATGTTTTCGAGCGGCGGTTTCGACGCCAGGACGAGCCGGCGCAGACTCCCTGGGACGGAGGACGCGATTGGCGCGCTCGTCGCGCTTGCGAAGGACGACCCGGACAAGGCGCTTGTCATGAGCCATATCGGCCAACTCGTGGCCGGCGGTTTCGCAGTCTGGGAGTTGCTCGAAACCGGGGAGGTCGAGGTCCGCTTCCCCTCCGGGGAAACCTATCTTCTGGCCGAGACCACGATCCTCAGACTCGCCTGACCAGCTGCGTCCGCGGACGCCCGGTGCGAGACCCTTCCTGCATCCCGTGGCCAGGCGCATCACGCCGCTCGGCCTCTTCCTCCATCACGCAAGTGAAGCAGCCGTTCCGGCGATCGCGCGCCTGAAGGCGCCAGCGCGCCAAACGAGCAGCGGAGTCATCCGCGGCGCCACCGCTTTGCCTCCGCGGGCTATTCCGCGCAGGCACGGGTCGCCGCCTATGCCCCCACCGATTGCGGCCCACCAGACTATTCGTTCAGAAAATCACTAAACGCTATGCGTGCCTGAGATGAATGATCGTAAGGGTCGGGTTGCTGAGCCGCCTCTCTGCGCATCCTCCTGAGAGGCTGGTGTGGTGGCAGGCTACCCATTAGCAGACGTTCCGAAGGTCGAGGGCGGATGGCCGAAAGGGGACTGAACGGCGACAGGCGGACCAAAGCAGCTACGACAGCGCTATGCCGATCTGCCCCATGACGGGAAAGCGTGACTGTGAAACAGTCTGCGCAGACGTTGCGCCTGCCCAGAGAGCTTTGATGAGCCATTCCACCAACTACCGCACCACGCTGATCACCGTGGCCGCGGATTGCGCGGCCCTGCTGAGCGCGCCTCCGGCAAAGCCAGGCACAGTCGCTGGGATGCAGTACGAGATGCTGGCAGCGCGGCCCTATCAACTGACTTCAGACGAACTTCTGCGGGCGGTCGAGCAAGCGCGCAAAGGAGCGGATGCTGCGGCGCGGCTATTCGACAAGCCGCAAGCCTGTTTGCGCGCCTCGCCACTGGTGAAGCAATACGGTTTCGGTCTGCATCATGATGCCGAGGCGCGCGTGGCGCTCGTGCCGGTGGAAAGCGATGAATACGCACGCCTGTTGGCCGATCCTGAGGTTAAAAAGCGGCCGGGAATGCGGTCATCTCGCAATTAGCGGACCGTTCCCGCTGTTCCCGATCATCGCAATCCAAATACCGGACAATGTGCATGGCTATGCCGCTCATCATCATCGGTTTCAGCTTCCCTGCCTGCGCCCGGGGCTGGGAAGAGGACGTGGCTCATCTCGGTTCCGATAGTGCTGAGCTGCCGGGTGAGGAGCACGCTCACCAAATGCCCGGAACGAGCCGCCATCGGACCCGCGCGGCGTAGTCCGAATAGCCTGCAAGCTCGGCCTGGAGAATGCGATCCTCCGTAATGGCGCGATAGAGCAGGAATGGCAGGCTGAAGATCACGATGAGCGCGGCCGCGAGCCACGATCCCAGTGCGGGTCCGCTTGCCACCATGATCAGAATCCCGGCGCTGTATCCGGGATGGCGGAGGAAGGCGTAGGGTCCCGTGGTGACGACGTGGTGACCACGCTCGGTCTGGATGCGAATGACCGAGGAGAAGAACCGGTTCACGCGCATGGCCCAGAGTGCCAGGGCGTAGCCGGCGCCGACCGTGAACAGGCACATGCCCTGCAGCCAGCCGGGCACGTTGTCGCTCCAATGGAAACGACCACGGTCGAGCCCGGCAACGATCCAATGCAGGAACAGGATGAGCGAGAAGGCTCTCAACGCGGGCGGCGGCTTGTTGCCGCCCGGCCGCATGCGTTCGCGCAGCAGGTCCGGATCGAGCACTGCGAACGAAACGATCATGACGATGGCGAGGATTGCCAGATACGTCCAAAAGCCGGGGATGGCGACCGTGCCGGCGCTTGCGAACAACGCGGTGGCCGCAGCCACCACGAACAGGCCTGCCTGCAGGTAAGCCGAGATTGGCATCGGCCATTTTACCATTTCAGAGGGCGCGAAGTGAACGCATGGCCCGACAGCCACCAAGCCCCCTCCTCCCGCCGGACCGCCCCCGCCGTCCCGGTGCGTCTCTTCGTGCTGCGCAAAATACTCCTTCGCGCAGCGCACCGACGAGGTGTCGGCTTCGACTCTCAGCCGACCTTCCGAGCCGGCGGAATGGCTCATGTCCCGTCAATCCCGCCGCTGGGCAAGATCGCCGGCGCCGAAACTCTGCCGTGTTCTGGGTTGGGTTCTGCCCGGCATTATTGTCTACGCGACCCTTTCGGGCATCGAGCAGCGCCGGGCTCTCCCCGGGGCTGCTGTGTCTGCTTAAGCAATTGCTCGTTCGCGTCGCCGCGACGACCGCATAGAGAGACTGATGGTTTCGTCGATCTATTCGGCTCCCGGAGGGTGTAGGTGCTCGTCGCAGATCGCCTCGGTCTCCCGCTCGAACCGCGCTTTCCTCACCGGAACAGCCATCGCTTCCGCCGCCCATAGCGGTCGACATGGTCGGGCACTTCGTGGACAAGCGGTGACCCGCGGCCCGACGACGGGATCAGGATTATCGGCGGCCAGCGCTCGCGAACCGCGTGGATCAGCTTCAAGCTATCCATCGATCCGGGCATCTCTATATCGCAGAAGACGATGCGGATGTCGGGGCGGGCTTTGCCCGGCTCTGCGCGAGGATGGCGCAACCTCTGGCTAGATGTGGAGCGTCAACAGGTTGTCCTCGTCGCGAGCGTGTCTGCTGATGGGTGTCTTGGCCTGGATTCCGCCGTGGGGGCGATGCCAGTTGTAGTGATGGAGCCAGCGCGGCAGCTCTTCGGCTCTGCGCTCTGAGTGGGGATAGGGTCTGGCATAGGCCCATTCGCGTAGCGCCGTCTGGATGAAGCGTTCGGCCTTGCCGTTGGTTCTGGGCGTGTAGGGCCTGGTCCTGATCTGACGCCGGCCGCCCTGGCGATCACGCGAGAGGCCGTGCCTGCCGCCGCCATGCGCACGATCCGCTCTCGACCCAGCTGCGTCAGACGGGCATTCTTATGGATGTTCATCCGGTCCTCCTTCGATGGAGACTGAAGCTTCGCAACCTCAGCTTCCTCGCTCGGGACCGGATGGACAACCTATTGAGAGCTCACAGCTAGATCGCGGAACATGCCTGTCTGCTCAACGTTCGCAGCGGCGCGGCTACAACAAGTCCGCCTGGCCGAGGGCTTTTCGGTGGCTGCTCGAAGGCATCGCCGACGGGTGAAACGCTTGAAGCTCTAAGGGCATAAAAGGAAGAAAAGCCGTCGGCCCAAAAGCTTCTCAGTGCGATTCCACCGTGCGACACGAGCCAACTTGCCGCGCTAGTGGACGGTGAGCGGTACGGCAACCAGATTTGCCAAACCGACGTGCTCCGCATGCTCGATGAATTCGGCCATGGCTTCGGTATCAGTCGCAAATGACCTCAACCAAATTGTGGAGGTGCCGCCTTCCAGCTCCAGCGTCCAACCGTCATTCTCGATCCTATAGATGGCGACCTCGACCGTAAGATCACCGACCTGGACGCTGCAAGAAAGGGGGGAGCGGGTAATCCTGCGGTGCTCGTTCATGGCCGTGATTGCTTCCTCTGGCGATAGCAAGCGGCGGGAGTTTCGGGGGCGACGTCGGCTCTCGAATATAATCTAAAGCTGGCAGAAATGAAAAAGGCCAAGCATGAGCTTGGCCTTCCTCGAAGGACTGCTGCGACAATGCCAGTACATCCGTGGTCATCGTCGACGAGGCAGTCTGATTAGGCGGCTTGGAGCTGCTCCGCAGCCATTTTGCCGGACTTGTTGTCCCGGGCGACTTCGAAGCCGAGCTTCTGGCCTTCCGCAAGGTCGCGCATTCCAGCGCGCTCGACGGCGGAGATATGGACGAAGACGTCCTGGCTGCCGTCGTCAGGCTGGATGAAGCCGAAACCCTTGGTGGAGTTGAACCATTTCACTGTGCCGGTGGTCATAAGAAACCCTCCTTTTGGCAAGACCTGTCGCTCGCCAAGCGAGTGCCCGGCGAGTTCAGAACGATTTCGAAAGGGGGAACTTATCAGAAACGCGCTGAGCGCGAAAATAACAACGACCGTCCAAGCAATATCGACAAAAATCAACTTATAGAAAACAACCGATAAGGTCAATCTTTTTGTTAAATCATTTCTCTAGACGCAACATGTGAACTCGGTAATTCGTTTCAAAATATATGCTTTATTTCACATATCGGGGCGAAATTACAAAAAATATCCTTGCGCTTGCCCCATTGCGAGGGGACGCGCGCCGTGGATCCGCCCTCTACCGCTTACGCAAATTCTTGGGATCCGTGACGCCCGCTCCTAACCTACAAGGCGGACGATCGTCTCCGCATTTATGGGCAGCACCATACAAAAGGTCTTCTATCCCGATTTTATGCGGGCTAGGCCCGACCGCATTGTGCTTTGCGACGTAGGTCCGCTTGCGGGCAAGAAGTCGAGTCGGCTCTTGGCGCGCTCCGTCAGGATTATCGCGTCTTGAGGCTTGAAGGGTCGCCAGAGAGCCAAATGACGTCTTGGTCCGGAAAGAGTCATACCTCGCTGCGCGATGTGCCATGACAGGCCTTTTCGGCTGTCGACAGCTCTCGGAGCGAAAGCGGGTCCACGGATCTTTCCATGGCTATAGCAAAGCCCGACCGGGCTCACATGCTCCTCTTAAGTGACTKATAGCACGTGCCTCGACGTCATTGGAAACTATTCGCCCCCCCAAGGGACCAAGCGGCCGGCTTAAGAACGGGCGTAGGCTGCCGGCAGCCTGCGACAGCCGGCTCGGGGCTGGCTTTGCCGAAGAGAAAGCCTTGATCTCGAACCAGGCTGCGGCCGCGGGCTGGCGGGAGGGGGCGCCAAGTCCGGCAAGCCGGCGTCAGTGGCGAAATGCCCTCGCGGCGAACCCTCATGAATGGATAAGGGTATGGCACCCTAACGAATTTCTAATTGTAACATGAACAATTCTTTTCAATTATACGCAACAACCATGGCTGGCGCCAGTTAAGTCGGTTCACAGCCGAAAGCTCTCCATGACAAAGACCGTCGTTCTTGTCGTCGAAGACGAGCCCATTATCCGCATGAATGCGGTCGCACTGATCKAAGACGCGGGCTACGACGCCATCGAAGCGGCCAACGCTGACGATGCCATCCTTCTTCTGGAGACGCGGCCCGACATCCGTGTCGTGTTCTCCGATATAGAGATGCCCGGGTCGATGGACGGCCTGAAGCTGCTCCATGCTATCCGCGAGCGATGGCCTCCGGTCGTTCTCATCCYTGCATCGGGCCGCGTATCGCCCTTGGCCGACGAAATGCCCTCCGGCACCGTCTTCTTACGGAAGCCATATGCCGAGACCTCAGTCCTCGATGCCATTCAAAGGGCCGATACCCGGGCGAATCCGACGCAGACGTGTTGAACGGCCTTTGGACGTCGGTCGGCGATGCGATCGGTCTCCACACTGTCGTTTCGGAAGGAGCTGCAGGAAGCTTCAGGCCGATGGAGCCCAACCGTAGGTCGCAAGCACAGCCCCGTAGAAACAGCCGGACGCCGCGAGGACGAAGACGTGCCAGATGGCGTTCTGAAACGGAAGGCTCCGCCAGACGTGGAACAGGACGCCCACCGTGTAGAGAACGCCGCCCGCCAGCATGAGCCACAAGGTGACCGCCGGAAACTGCGCAACGCGCTCCCACACGATCACGCCGCTCCAACCGAGGCAGAGATAGAGCACGATCGAAACGCGATCGAACCGGCCCGGCAGAGCAAGCTTGAGCAGGACGCCGGCGAGCGACGTGATCCATACGGCAGCCAACAGGGATTGCGCCACGACGGCTTCGCCGAGCTTCATCAGGAAGGGGGTGTAGGTACCGGCAATCAAGACGTAGATGGCTGAATGATCAAAGCGTCGCAGCAGCCACTTCATGGGCGAGACCGGCCACATGTTGTAGAGGGCGGAAACGCTGAGAACGGCAATCAACGCAGCGCTGTAGATCCCGACAGAAACCAGATCGGACAGCGAAGCCGTCGCGAGCACCCTTGCGATCAGGATGGCGACCGCACCCAGCCCCAAGGCGATGCCCAGCACATGGACGACGCCGTCGGCCCAAAGCTCGGCGCGGGTGAATTCGAAGCKCCCATGCGTTGGTTCGCGCATGTCAGATTCCTTCAAGCCTTGTCAGGAGATCGGGAGAAATCGGCCTGCTCGCCCACGCCATCGAAGCGGGACATCTCCTATCGCCGGGACAAGCGCCTGACATTCAAGCGCACTTTGGAGCGATACGCACGCACGATTCCGATGGGAGGCGCCCCTGCCGCGAGGCTCGAAAAAGCCTGCTGGGCCGCCGCCAGTTTCTCGGTCACCATCAACTGCGCCTCGCGACCAGCGGCAGATCCACCGGCTGACAGCCTGATGGTGCGCAGCCATATGGCCTGCTGCGCTTCGGCGGCGAGCATCGAGAGCTCGTAGAAAATCTTGAACATCAGAGCCTGCCCCCTCGCAAAGAAGCTCAAGCCGGGCGCAGGCAGAATGTTCCGTCGCTCTGGTGGCCTTCAGCAGATATCCGGCACGATCGCCTGCGCGATCTCCGGCAGGTGCAGCGCCGACCGCGTGAGTAGAGCCCCGCTCGCCTGGGGGGCCCTGAGGCGCATTCAGCCCGTCCCGGCGTCAACGTCCTTGCGCGGCTTGGTCGAGGGCAGCGCGCCGGCCCCCGGCGTCGCGTCATGGTTCGTCGAGCCCTCCGTCACATGGGGGCCTGCCGCGGGCATCGTCTTGTCGGGCTTCCCGACGGGCTTCTTGTCCGTGCCTTCAATCCTTTCACGGGCGCGGTCGAATTCGCTGTCTGGTTTCTTGGCGGGGGTCATCGAACTGTCCTTTTTGATCGAACACGGATTTCGGCCGGCATCGACGCGGTGAATCGCGGGCCATCGCTCCCGGGGAAGCGGAGGTAAACGCCGTGCATGCGGCGTTATTCCCTGTGCGATCGTTCGATGTGTTGTCGCGCCGGCAGATCGATCGACGCTGCCCTGTCTGGGCCTCGTTCGAGGCGATGCCAGGCCGGGTTCATGGGGTGTTCCGAGCCGCCTCTCATCTTAACCCGGCAGCGGCCCCGGATGTTCCGGGATGTCGCAATCGCAACGCAGCAAGCTGCCCCAAGCCTGCGGAGCACGGGAAGGCTCGCTGCGCATCCAAACGGTCAAAGCCCCCTCTCCTGCCGGGGCTTCAGGCTCCAGGTTGCGAAGCTCGTGACGTTTGGCGAGCAGCCGCTGCGTCTCTCCGCGCTGCGCGAACGGACATGACAGCCCGGAGATGCAGACGCAGGCGCGCTTCGATGCCCCTATCCTCCCGTATTCTGGACGATGCCCGCCTGTGGCCGAAGCGCGCCTTGTGCAGCCGCTCGCTATTTGACGCGCTCGACAGTCCAGCCCGCCCGGCTGATCTCGGCTTGCGCCATCGGCGTAAGCGTGCCGTTGCTCGCCAGCACCGGAGCCTTTCCATCGCCAGGGTTCACAGACGAGACCTTGCCGAACAGGCCCGCGACAGTCTCGGTCCAGGCGATCTCGTCGAGCGGGAAAAGGGCCAGCAGACGGCCGTCCTTCAAGCGGTTCAGCGGGAAGCCGCCAACCCCGACGAACGGGCCGATGCCGAGAGCCTTGGCGTTGGACGCGAGCAGCAGGGCGCGGCTGCGCTGGAAATAGGCCTCTTCACGCGTCGTTGCCTCAGCCGCCTTCGCCACGAAGAGTGCGTTTCCGCCGACCTTGAGCGAGGCCAGGGCCTTTGTGATCAGCAACAGGTCGGTCGGCGTATACGATCGGTTCTGGACGAAGCGCTCCGCAAGTGCGCGAGAGACCTTCATGCGCGTTAGCATGCCGATCACCTGTTCCACGATCTGGGTCGAGGTGCGTTCGGCCAGAGTTGCCCGAACGCTATCGACGGTCGTCGTGGAACTGATGGCGACACCGGCGCCCCCCGGGATCGCCAGCATCATGCCCCTGACGGAAAGCCCGCCCATCGCGCTGGCTGCGGCAATGTCGTTCAGCTTGGCGGCCAGCGGCGGGAAATCGGTATAAGGATCGACGCCCAACTGGACGGCCAGCGCCCGTCGCGCTGCATCGACGCCCAGAATACTGCCGGCAATGCTGTCGCGGTTGGCGCTGGTGTTGGCGATGCCGGTTCCAATCCGGCTGAACATGTTGGCGACACCTGAAGCGGATTTCTTCAGCGTCTCCGCTGGCGAGGTGATGAGGTCGGCGCCGAAGCGCAGGGGAGCAGTGGCTTGCCGCTCAAGCGACTTCACGAAAACATCCGATGCGGACATTTCGTTCAGCTTGCGAAGGGCCGACAATTCGCGGATCCGCTCACGCATCAATCCTTCGCCGGCTATGTCGAAAGTGCCGAATGCGGTCTTGAGCACAAAGAGTCGCAACAGGCCGTCGCTGTGCACCTCGGGGTCGACGCGATAATTCGGACCGGAGGCCTGCGCGCCAAGCACTGAAGCAGCGCTGACCGTTGGCGGGGTTTCGAAGGCAGCGGCGAGGCCTGATCCGAAGACGGTCAGAACAAGCCCGAGGAGAGCGCCAAACGGCCTGGCGCCGCGCCGCAAAGCGCGCCCCTGGGCCGATCCGAAACCAATAGCCAGACGCATGAAAAGGCCCCCCGGAGCGATTGCTCGACGGCGACATTACGCACGTCCAGCCCCTGCCCGTCGAGACCGCGGGCACCAACGCCACAGGTGTCGAGGATGGGTCGAAGCGGTGGTGGGCGGGCTGAAGGCCCGGCTTGCCGGGAGATTGCAGTCGCCGGGCCAGACCTGGCGCAAGTTCTGGCCAATGCTGGCGACGTCGAAGACGAATAGCGGCGCCGTATCCGCCTCTGCTATTTCAGAAGCGGATCGTAGCTCTGCCTGAAATTTCAGGCAGAAATGGTGATGGCAACCTTTCCGCGATGCTGCCCGCTGCGCAGCCGGTCGAACGCGTCCTGCGCCGCCTCGAAGGCAAAAATCTCGTCGATAAGCGGCTTGACCCCAGTCGCCATCGCGGCTTTCAGATCGGCGACAGAGCCAACGTAAACTCCGCGGAGATCGATAGCCTTCATCAGGATTGCGCCAGTGTTGATCTCGCCCGCGACGCCAGTGAGAACGCCAACGAGCGCAATTTCGCCCCCGGGCCGAGCTGCCAACAGCGCCTGGTTCAAGGTACCGGAGCCGCCAACCTCGACCACGAAGTCGACGCCCTCTCCGCCCGCCATTCCTGCGGCAACCTCCCCCCAATTCGCTGTGGTGCGGTAGTTGATCGTCGCTTCCGCGCCCAGCTTGCGGGCCCAGGCCAACTTCTCGTCGGAACTGGAGGTGACGATCACACGCGCCCCGGCGGCTCGGGCGAACTGCAGCGCGAAGGTCGACACGCCGCCGGTGCCTTGTATCAGAACGCTATCACCGGGGCGCAAGCCGCGGCCGCCGAACAAGCAGTTCCAGGCCGTAACGCCCGCACAAGGGTATGCTGCAGCCTCTTCGAAGCTCCAGGCATCAGGGAATGGGACCGCAGCGGCAGCCGGCAGGACGATCTGCTCGGCGAGCACGCCATCAACGAATCCGCCGCCGAGCGCGGTCGCCTGCTTGCGGGCCGCGAACGAGCCGTCCAGCCAGCCAGGCATGAAGCCGAGCACGACGCGCTCGCCAATCCGATCGCGAGACACGCCATCTCCAACCTGGGTCACGATGCCGGCGCCGTCGGAAAGCGGGACGAGATCGTGCTTCTGGTCCCCAGGATAGCGTCCTTCCCTGACGATCAGATCCCGATAGTTGAGCGTGGCCGCCTTGAGGTCGACGAGCACCTCTCCTGGGCCCGCCGTCGGTGCGACGTCCTCGTGCAGCGTCAGCGGGGCGTTCGTTCCGTTCATTCGATAAGCGCGCAATGCCGTCTCCTTGGGCTGTGTTGGCGCGCTAGACCTAGGCAGGTAAGGACATATTCGTAAGTACGATCAAAAGGCACATGTACTATCATGAATGATACTGTCAGGCAGGCCCGCCGCAAGGCGACCCGGACGGGCTGCGCAGTCGAGGCGACCCTCAGCGTCATGGGTGGAATCTGGAAGCCCGTGCTGGTGTTCCACCTTCTCCAGGGACGATTGCGCTTCAATGCGCTGTGCCGCCTGACGCCGAACGCGACGCCCCGGATGGTGACGATCCAACTCCGCGAGCTCGAGGCCGACGGCGTCGTATGCCGCACCGTCTACCCCGAGGTGCCGCCGCGCGTTGAATACGAACTGAGCGAGTTTGGCCGCACGCTGGAACCCGTTCTGATCAGCTTGCGAAACTGGGGCGAAGCTTTGCAGGCYAGGGACCAAACCGAAGCGGCACGGAGCTGCCCTCCGCGGTGAGGGCGCATTCGGTCGAGGCGGTATCGAGCCATCGTTGAGCGGGCGCTGACATCGCGAATGTCGGAGTTGGCCCATAGCGGACGCTCTTGCGAACGTCGCAACCCCGATGCCATGCTTCCCGACTGGACGCCTGCGGGAGTGAAGCGAGGATGCACAGCGGCTCATGCCTTTGTGGTGCTGTCAGCTTAACAGTGGCTGACACTCTGCCAAATCCCAACTTCTGCCATTGTCGTATGTGCCGCAAGCACTCGGGCCACCACTTCGCGTCCACTGATGTGCCTAGGACTGCCTTGACGATTGTCGGCGAGGAGAAGCTGACGTGGTTTCAATCGTCGGAGAACGTCCGACGCGGCTTCTGCTCGGCATGCGGATCGTCTCTCTTCTGGGATCGGTCGGATCGGGGTTGGATCGCCGTGGCAATGGGTGCGTTCGACGGACCGACAGAGACCACTGCAAATTTGCATATCTACGTCGCCGACAAGGGGGACTACTACGAGATCGCAGACGGCCTGCCGCAATACGACACCGTTCCACCGCGCGGCTGAGGTGTTGAGAGCGAACGTCCGGTCGCCGGCCGACGCTGCCCATCCCGTCTGCGAATATCCGGTTCCGGGCAAGGCGCCAACATCCGCTCCTGGCGCGAGGCAGTCTTGAGGCGGCCCAGCGCCCTTGCGGGCCGAAATCGCTGGCAGTCGATAGTGGCGATCGGCTCGAACTCGCCCGTCACGCACGAAATCGATCATGCGCCGTCAGCCGCACCGTCAGCGGCTCGGCGTCTGCCCAGCCATAGATGTCGGTGCGGAGATAACGGAGTTCCTCGTCATGGAGCTCTTCGTCGATTTCGATCCACCAGGCTCTGGGCCGTCCGTCGCTCCCATCCGACCATCGATAGCCTCGCCCCTTGAGGTGATCCTTCATGTCGAAGGGAGCATTTTCCGCGTAGATGCGGATTCTGCTGCGCGCGCTCGATCGCAACAGCTCGGAGAATGGTCGCGTTCCACTGGCTCCCACCGGTCTCGCCAGGACCTCCAGGAGGGCATTGCAGTCATCCGTTGCGCGGTGCCCCTCATGGAACAGCCCGGACTGACCGACGAGATATCCCAGCTTGTTGCCTTCAAAGCCTAAGTCGGCCCAGCTAATTTCCCTGACGGAGCAGGCCCAGGCTTTTGAGGCGAAGACTGGCGACAGCCGCTCGCAGAACGGGCGATCGAACGCAGCATTATGGGCGATGACGAGATCGGCAGGTTCGATGAAGGCATCGAGCGTCGCGATATCGATGGCGTGACCGGCGACCATCTCGTCGGTGATGCCGGTCAGCCGCGTAATTTCCGCGGGGATGGGCACCGATGGCTCGCGTAAGCCGCCGTAGATGCCAACGACATCCCCGATCGCTCCCTCGTCGTMATAGGTGAAACCAACGGCGCCGATTTCGATGATCTCGTCCCGCGCGTGCTGCAGGCCCGTCGTCTCCGTATCGACCAGCACCGCGAGGTTCGGGAAGGCGCTCTGCGCGCGCGGGACGATGGGGCGAGGCACGAGCTTTCGCAGCACCTTGAAGCGGCCAGTTTGCTCCAGCCTTCGGGCAGCCTCTTCATCAGCGCCGCCGGGCGACAGCGGCACGGTCTCGAGCCTGCGCTTTCTCGGTGCCGGTCGTGGCGTCTGCCGGTAGCCCGGTGCGTCATCGAACAGATCAAATTGGGAGGATGCCATCTTCATGCCGCGACTCTAGCCGTCTTCTTCGCCGCCGACTGCCCACCAGTCGTTCACCAGGATATAAAACCTGGTGACAGCGAGCCATCGGGCCTCGCAAGACCCGGTTCAATGTCCACCGCATTCGCTGATCGAACTGCGGCGCCACTCCGTGCGTATCTGGTCGCAGGCAAATCGATCTCTGGCACCAACATGGCGCCCGGCTGCTTCCTATCTCCTCTCGCCATGACGAGAGTGAGGCGAAGGCGTCGATCGCACGCCCGCTGCATTGCCCCAGCCTGAGAAGCAAAGGGACGCTCAGCGTACATCGAGCCTGCACAAGCCCCCTGCTCTGCCCAGAACTTCAGGCTGCCCGCGCCCCTGAACGGACGGCTATCTCACGCGCCGCGGCCGTCCCGGCCGCTTCGTCCCCTCGCCTGGCAAGGCGCTCGCGATCGGCTTCACATGGGCCAGGTGGCGGGGCGAGTCGTTGCGGTAGTCCAGGATCTCGTCGAAACGGCTCATCAGGATTTCGGATGGCCGCAGGATCTGCTTGATGCGGATGTCGCGCGCGGCCTCGCCATCGCGCCGGCGCAGCGCTTCGACAAAGGCGAGCGAGGTTTCCACGGTGGGCGGAAACCCCTCGAACAGCGAGTAGAGACGGACGATCGGCCCGATCTGACGCCAGAGGCTCTGGATGATCGGCAATGTCGCCGGCCGCTGCGCGGCCTCGTAGAGCGTGAAGAAGATCTGCTTGTTCAGCACGAGGAAACGCTCGCTGCGGAAGACCCCGAGCTCGTTCATCTCGTCGATCGCGCGTGCCACGTCCCGGACGTTCTTATCCGTCAGATGCGCAACTGCGGCGGCCGTCACATCCCCTTCGAGCAGCGTGCGGACATGCGTGATCTCCGCGAATTCCGACTTCGTCGGGCGCCAGACGCGGACCCCCTTCTGCGGCTCGACAAGAAGAGCGCGTTCGGCGGCCAGGCGGCGTACGGCATCGCGCACCGGCATGATGCTGGTCCCGAACTGGGTTGCGAGATCGTTGATATTCAGCGCTTCGCCCGGCCAGAAGGCCCCTGTCATCAGCGCATCGCTCAGCTGGTCATAGACCAGATCCTGAAAGCTTGTCGCCGCCACCGGCTTGAACATGACCATCCCTTTCCGCGGGCCGATGCTGCCCGAGCGATGCACGCATATCACGAACCGGGCCTCCGTCTTGACACCCCGCTTCGGCCCTAACTAATATCTTAGATATCAATATAACAAGAGGGGAAGGCGCATGAGTTCGTCATTGAGGCATTTCGCGGGGCCAGCCGCGGTCGTCGCCGGCATTCTCGCTTCCATCTGCGTCGCACCGGCCAGCTTTGCCGCGGACAAGGCGACGATCCGCATCGGGGCCGACTATGACAGCCTTGACCCGGTCAAGACCGTGACGTCGGACGGCTATCAACTCGTCAACGTGCTCTATGACCGCCTTGTCGCGCTCGACGACAAGGGCGCGCCCGTGCCGGCGCTCGCCGAATCGTGGAGCGGCGACGCGAGCCGCACCGTCTTCAAGCTGCGCAAGGGCGTCACCTGTTCCGATGGCACCCCGCTGACCGCGACCGCGGCCGCCGCCGCGCTGACCCGCCTCGGTGCCAAGGAAACCAATGCGCCGATGGCCTATCGCACCGTCGGCATCGCCGGTTATTCCGCCACCGGGGACGACGCCGCCGGCACGGTGACGCTGACCATGACCGCCCCCTTCAGCGACCTGCTGATCGGGCTGGCGATGCCCTGGGCCTCGATCGTTTGCCCCTCCGGGTTGAAGGATACCGAAGCGCTCGGTTCGACACCGAGCGGCACCGGGCCCTACACGCTCGACAAGGCGGCCTCGGTCCGCGGTTCGCACTATGTGCTGAAGCTTCGCCCGGACCATGCCTGGGATTCAAGCGGAGCGACAGGAAAGGACCCGGGGCGGCCCGCGACGATCCAGGTGCGCGTGATCAACAACAACACGACGGCGGCGAACGAGCTGCAGTCCGGCACGATCGACGTCAGCCTTGTCACGGGCCGCGACATCAACCGGCTGAAGGCCGCGAAAGCGCTCGATTTCCTCGATGCCAAGCCCTTCGGCATGCAGTTCATGATGTTCCAGCATCGCGACGGCTATCCCACGGCCGACGTGCTGGTCCGCCGCGCCATCGCAACCGCCATCAATCGCGATCTCGCGACCCGCGCCGCCACGGCCGGCAACGGCCTGACGGCCACGAGCTATATCAGCCCGCTGGTCGCCTGCTACGAGCCCAAGACGGCGGATCTCCTGCCGAAGCCGGATGCGGAGGCGGCCAAGGCCCTGCTGAAGCAGGCAGGCTATGCGCCGGGATCCGATGGGATCTTCGCCAAAGACGGCAAGAAGCTCAGGCTGCGCCTGAT
>NZ_JBFTLD010000079.1:0-33425 GCF_056396265.1 Allobosea sp. 05T422_2
GGCCTGTCGATCCCGGCATTCGTGGGGGCAATTGTTCTCCTGATTGTCTTTGCCATCCAGCTAGGCTGGTTCCCCGTCATCAGCTCGGGCGGCGGCGATACCATAGGTGCACGCATCTGGCAGATGACGCTGCCGACCGTCGTGCTGGCGCTGATCATGATGGCGTACATCACGCGCGTAACCCGCTCGGCCATGCTCGAGGTACTGAACCAGGACTTCATCCGCACCGCCCGCGCCAAGGGCGCCAAGTCCGCCGCCGTGGTGTGGAGCCATGCGCTGGGCAACTGCATGATCCCGATCACCACCGTGGTGGGTCTATATCTCGGCGTGCTGATCGGCCACTCGGCGCTGACCGAGATCGTGTTCTCGCGGCCCGGGCTCGGCAAGCTGATCCTCACCGCGCTCTCCCAGCGTGACTACACGCTGCTGCAGGGCCTCATCGTCATCTACACGATGATCGTCGTGATCGTGAATCTGATCACTGACCTGACCTATGGCTTCTTCGATCCGAGGGTGCAGTACAAATGAGCAATCCTGCATCGGGGTCGACCACCGAAAGGCCGCGCTCGAGCGAAGTGCGTGCCTTCCTGTCGCGCCTGAGCTTCTCCACTTGGGTCGGCGTCGCAATCCTCGCGGCCCTCGTCCTCGCCTCCATTTTCGCGCCGTATCTCACCGGGCACTCGCCGGCCCGCCAGAGCATGATGGCTCAATTCGCCGAACCAGGCGGCCGCTATCCGCTCGGTGCCGATCAGCTTGGTCGCGATATCTGGTCCCGTCTGGTCTATGGCGCGCGCTACTCGCTCTATATCGCTGTGTTCTCAATCCTGACCGCGCTCGTGGTCGGCTCGCTGATCGGCATGATCGCGGGCTTTCGCGGCGGCAAGATTGATATCGTGCTGATGCAGGCCATGGATGTCATCATCGCCTTCCCGTCGCTGATCCTCGGCTTGGCCTTGGTGGCGTTGATGGGGGCGACGATGACCAACATCATCGTCGCCATTGCCTTCGGTGCGACGCCCTCCTTCGCCCGCATCGCGCGGGGCGCGGTCATCGCCCAGCGCGACCGGGAATATGTGCAGGCCAGCCGCGCCATGGGCTTTTCGGGCCCGCGCATCCTCCTGCGGCACATCCTGCCTGCGATCGTCCCCGAGATCATGGTCATGGCCTCGATGTGGATGGCGACGGCGGTGCGCACCGAGGCCTCTCTCGCCTTCGTCGGCCTCGGCCTGCCGCCTCCGACGCCAACCTGGGGTGGCATGGTACGCGACGGGCTCGACTCGATCCTGATCTCTTACCACCTCGCCCTCTTCCCAAGCCTCGCCATCCTCGTGCTGGTGCTCGCCTTTAACCTGATCGGCGACGGGCTGCGCGATGCCATCGATCCCCGCCTGAAGGATGCATCGTGATGCAGGGCGAACCTGTCCTCTCGGTCCGCGGCCTCAACGTCGCTTTCGGTAGCGCGGCGGTCGTCAAGGACCTGAGCTTCGAGATCGCACCGGGCAGCACTCTGGCCGTGGTTGGTGAATCGGGCTCCGGCAAGAGCGTGACCTCGCTCGCCATCATGGGCCTGCTGCCGGAACGCACGGGTCGCGCGAGCGGCTCGATCAAGCTCGCCGGCCGCGAACTGCTCACCCTCAGCGAGGCTGAAAAGCAGAAGATCCGCGGTGGGCAGGTCGGCATGATCTTCCAAGAGCCGATGACATCGCTCAACCCGGTGCAGCGCATAGGCGACCAAATCGGCGAGGCCATCCGCATTCATCGCGGCCTCAAGGGGGCGGCGCTGCGCGAGGCCGTGATGGACATGCTGCGCAAGGTCAGGATCCCGGATCCCGAGCGCCGCATCGACAACTATCCTCACACCTTCTCCGGCGGCATGCGTCAGCGCGTGATGATCGCCATGGCGCTGGCGACCAATCCCGGTCTCATCATCGCCGACGAGCCGACGACGGCGCTCGACGTGACGGTGCAGGCGCAGACGCTCGACCTGCTCAAGGACCTGCAGCGCGAGACGGGCACCTCAGTGCTCTTCATCACGCATGACATGGGCGTTGTGGCAGAAATGGCCGACCATGTGCTGGTCATGCGCCATGGCCGCTGCATAGAGTACGGCACGGTCGAGGAAGTCTTCTCGAATCCGAAGGACGCCTATACCCGCCGGCTCATCGAGGCCGCGCCGAGCCTCGTCGGCAAACTGTCCGCAAGCACCAGCGCACCAGCCCCCGTCGCAAGCCTACCGGCGGCTGCCACCGGGTTGGACCAGGTCATCGAGGTCAAGAACCTTTCTGTGCGTTTTCCCTCCCGTTCCGGGCTGTTCATGCGCCGAAAGGGAGAGGTCCGTGCGGTCGAGAATGTCTCCTTCTCGATTGGCAAGGGCGAGACGTTGGGCCTCGTCGGCGAATCCGGCTCGGGCAAGTCAACGATCGGCAAGGCGATCATCGATCTCGCGCCGCGCCATTCCGGTGAGATCACGGTCGCAGGCACCCGGATCGACTACAGCGACTCTCGCAGCCTCGGCGTGCTCAGGCGCAATGTGCAAATGATCTTCCAGGACCCGTTTGGCTCGCTGGACAGCCGCCAGACCATCGGCTCGGCGATCATCGAGCCGATGAAGGTGCATGGCATCGCCACGGGCAAGGCAGCCCTGTCGCGGATGGAGTGGCTGCTGGAGCGTGTCGGGCTCGATCCGCATCGCGCCAACCGCCTGCCTCACGAATTCTCGGGCGGCCAGCGCCAGCGCATCTGCATCGCCCGCGCTTTGGCGATGTCGCCGAAGCTCATCATCGCAGACGAGGCCGTGTCGGCGCTCGACGTGGCGATTAAGGCGCAAATCATCGACCTGATGATCGACCTGCAGGAAGAGTTCGGGCTGTCCTATCTCTTCATCAGCCATGACATGGCGGCGATCGAGCGGATCTGCAGCCGCGTCGCCGTGCTCTATTATGGCGAGGTCGTCGAGATCGGCGGCCGCGACGATGTCATCGGCCGTCCGGCGCATGACTATACGCAACGCCTGCTCGCGGCGATCCCGATCACCCATCCCGACCAGCGCGTCCAGCGCCCGCCGCAGGCGCTCAGCGACGGTCCGGCGCGCAGCCCGATCAAGCCCCTCGACTACCAGCCCCCGCCGGAGCGCTGGGGCATGATGGCCGCAGGCCATTTCGTCCGTCTCGCCGTATAACCGCTCAGGCCGTCCAAGAATGTACGCTACCGAGGAACTCGGCGCCTTCGTTGCCCATCACATCGAAGGCAACTTGCCGGATCGCACCCGCGAGATGATGACACTGCTCGTCATCGATCTCCTTGCCGCCAGCGCAGCCGGCTTCGATGGAGCGCTGGCGACCGCGGCGCGCTCGGCAGCAAAGGGCATCTTCGGAGCGGGGCCTGCCGGCGTTTGGCTGACTGATGACAAGCTCAGCATAGCCGGCGCTGCCATGGCGAACGCCGCAGCTGCCAGCGCACTCGACATTGATGACGGCCATCGCGGCGCGGCCGGCCATCCCGGGGCGGGTATCATCCCCGCAGCCTTCGCCGTCGGCCAGGCGCTGGGTTCGTCGGGTACGGCCATCCTCGATGCGATCGCTCTCGGCTATGATGCCGCGCTGCGCGTCGCGACGGCGCGGCCGGTACCGACAATCATCACATATGCCAGCGGACGCTGGCTCAGCTTCGGGGTTGCGGCAGCTGCCGGCCGCCTGCTGGGACTAAGCGGCCATGAGATCGCTCATGCCATGGCGATCGCTTCCGTGGAGGGGCCGCTCGGCCTGGTCTTTGGTGGTAGCAAATATCAGGGCAGCACGGTCAAGGAGTCGATTCCGGCCGCTGTGGTGTCCGGCCTCACGGGAGCCTTCCGCGCGCGCGCCGGCGCAACCGGTCCGATCGATCTGCTCGACAATGGAGACTTTTACACCCGCTCCATTCTGACGGACCGGCTCGGCGCGCATTGGTGGCTCGAGGATTGCTATCTCAAGCCCTATGCCTGCTGCCGCTACATGCATGCGGCGGTGGATGCCATCCTGGCCATGCGCGAACCCGGCAAGCCGATCAAGAGCCTGCGCATCGAGACCTTTGCGCGCGGCCTGCGCCTGTCGAACTCGCGTGCGCCGACCACGCTCGAGGGCGGGCAGTACAGCTACTATTTCAGCTGTGCGCTCGCGGCTGTCCATGGCGCGGCGGCCCTACAGCCTGTCGATCCCGCAAGCCTGCGCGATCCCGCCGTTCTGGAACTCGCTGGCCGCATCGAACTGGCCTCGCATGAGGATTTCGACAGCCTGTTTCCCCGTTCGACACCCTGCCGCGTCAGCTTGGACCAAGGCAACGGGCCGCGCGTCATGACGGTGTCCGCTCCGCTCGGCGACGTCGCCAACCCGATAAGCCACCCACAGGTCACGGAGAAATTCCGCCGGATCAGTGCATCCGCGCTGCTGCCGGACGCGCAGGACCGAATCCTGGCCGCGGCGACCGRCCTGCACAGTACTGGCTTCGCCGCACTGTTCGATGCGCTCGTAGCGCCGTCTCCGAGTAAACCCACAGACACGAACTGATAACCATAAGGGAGGACGGATAAATGCTCGGGAAGATAGGATTGGCCACCAGCGCGCTAGCGCTGGTCGTCGCTGCACCACTGCCAGCTTTTGCGGCAAAAACCGAACTGATCTTTGGCGCTACCGCCGAGAACGTCGGCAACCTCGACCCGCATTACGCGACCTCGACCTCCGACCGCTCGCTGGTAGCCTGGGTGTTCGGCGGTCTCGTGCGCTTCGCCCCGGGCTCGACCAGCCCCACCAGCATCGAGGGCGATCTGGCGGAAAGCTGGGAGGCCAGCGACGACCGCCTCGTCTGGACCTTCAAGCTGCGCAAGGGCGCGCAGTGGCAGGGCAATTACGGCGAAGTGACCGCCGAGGACGTCGTGTTCAGCCTTGAGAAGGCGCGCGACCCCAAGCGCTCGGCATTCGCCGGCGACTTCAAGGCCTTCAAGTCGATCGAGGCCGTCGATCCCTACACCGTGCGCATTTCTCTGTCGGAGCGTATCCCCAGCCTGCTCGGTGCTGTGACCAGCTATTCAGGTGGCTTCATCATCTCGCAGAAGGCCTATGAGGAGCGCGGTGATAACTTCCGCCGCAGCCCGATCGGCTTCGGCCCGTTCCGGGTGGAGTCGATCACCCCCGGCCAGAACGCGACCTTCCTGGCGCATGAGGCTTATTTCCGCGGCAAGCCGAAGCTCACCAAGGTCGTCTACCGCTTCCTCAGCAATGCGGCGGCGCGCGATCTCGCCTTCGCGGCCAAGGAGATCGACACCGGCGGCGGCCACACTGATCAGCGCTGGCTCGACCGGGCGCTCAAGACGCCGGGTATCGCGGTCGACGTGTTCGATCCGGCAGAGCTCACCATGCTCCATGTCAATGTCACCAAGCCGCCCTTCGACAATCCGAAGGTGCGCCAGGCGCTGGCCCATGCGGTCGACGCCGCCAAGGTCGTGCAGTTCCGCGGCCCGACCGTGACCCGTCCGGGCAAGTCGGCTGTCCCGAGCGCAGACCTCGGCTTCACCACGGATAACGGCCTCTACGCCACCGAGCCCGCGAAGGCCAAGAAGCTGCTCGCCGAGGCCGGCTATCCTAATGGGCTCGACGTCACGATGCTGGCGAGTCAGCTCCCGAACCTCGAGCGCTCGGCGCAGATCATTCAGGAGCAGCTCGGCGAAGGCGGCTTCAACCTGAAGCTCCAGCCCGTCGAGCACGCGACCTGGCACCAGATGATCCGCAAGGATCTCAGCCCGCTCGTGCTCTACGGCGCGGCGCGCTTCCCTGTGGCCGACAACTACCTGACGCAGTTCTTCCATTCGTCGAGCATCATCGGCAAGCCGACGGCGATTGTGAATTTCAGTCACTGCGAGGTTGCCGACAAGCAGATCGAGCAGGCCCGCAGCGAGCCCGACCAGAAGAAGCAGATCGCGCTTTGGGAGGAGGCTCAAAAGCTGATCATCACGAACGTCTGCGCCGTCCCGGTTATCGAGACCGGCAGCGTGATGGTGCGGACCGAGAAGCTGAAATGGGGTTACGACTTCAAGGGTTCGATGTCGCTCGGGCCGCTGATCACCGAGCAGACCCACTTCGTCGACTGAGTGTCACAAGGCTGCGCCGGAACACGGCRCAGCCCCTTCTCCCCAAGCGGTAACACCATGCCTCGACCGACCTTTCCGGACTACTCGAACCTGTGCGGCTGGAATGCGATGCTGCCGCCGCGCCAGGCCAATGCGCCGCTCAATGGCGATCTCGCCGTCGACTATGTCGTGGTTGGCGCTGGCTATACCGGGCTTGCAGCGGCGCGGCGTCTCMATGAGCTCGATTCACAGGCCCGGATCGCGGTGCTGGAGGCAACCACTGTCGGCGAAGGGTCTTCGGCCCGCAACTCCGGCTTCACCAATTCCCGGGTCATGCCAGGGGCAATCTCGCCCGAGCGTTCCGAGCGGGCGCGCAAGCTGAGCGCGATCTACACCGACGCCTTCGATTGGCTGACTGGAATCGTCAAGTCGCAAGGCGACGATTGCGACCTGCAGCAGGTCGGCGCGATCCGCGCGGCTGCAACAGAGGCCGGCGAGGCCGCGCTGCGCAAAAGCGTCGAAATCGCGAAGGCCAACGACTTTCCCCATACCGTGCTCGACCGCAAGGCGATCCGCGACTGCATCGGCGCCGATTATTATAGATTTGGCTTCCTGATGCACGACACTTGGCTGATGCAGCCGRCCAAGCTCATCCGCGCGCTCGCCCAAGCGCTGCCGGAGACCGTCAGGCTCTATGAGAAGAGCCCGGTCCGCGAGATGCGCCGCGACGGAAACGACTGGCGCCTCATCACCGATGGCGGCACGGTGCGCAGCCCCGTCGTTGTCCTCGCCACGAATGGCTACATCCCGAAATTCGGTTATCTCGGCACGCGCATGGCGTCGATCTTCACCTATGCCGCCGTCACCGAGCCGGTGAAGGACGCCGATCTAAGCCATCTCGGCGAATCGGACGCCTGGGGGCTTCTACCCGCCCACCGGCTCGGAACGACGCTGCGGCGCATTGGCCGCGATCGGCTGATGGTCCGATCGCTCTACGCTCACAAGGCCGAGATTGCGCAACTCTTGGCTGAAAAACAGCTGCGTGACCGCTTCACCCGGCGCTGGCCGGGCCTGAGCCATGTCGCCTTCCAGTATATCTGGGGCGGCACCACGGCCTTCACCATGAATGGCTCACCGGCCTGGGGCCAGGTCGACCAGGGAGTCTACGCTTCCGGCGGCTGCAACGGTGCGGGTATCACCAAGGGCACTGTGCTCGGCCGCCACCTCGCCGAAGCGATCCGCGGCGTTTCCAAGCCGGCTGAGCTGGCTGAGCTGATGGGCGAAGCAAGCTTCATTGCCCCGGAACCTTTCCGCTCGGTGGGCTTCCACGTCATCTCGACGATCGAGCGACGCAAGGCGGGCTTGGAAAGCTGAGAGCTTCTTAACCGGTGTTCTCGTCCTCCGGACGTTTCCCAAGCCGGGAGAACCGTCATTCCGGGGGCAAGTCGTCGGCGATATCCCGCGCGGAATACAGCATCAAGAATAGGCGCAGTTCAGGTACCCGTTTCCAATAGGAGAATTCGCATGGAAATTCAGCGCAAGTTCGTCGAGAAGCGCTACAGCAAGATTTCGATCTATAACGGCGTCGCCTATTTTGCGACGACCCCTGACCGCCCATTCGACACATCCGACGACGTCGCCCTCCAGAGCCGMCAGATCCTCGCGCGCGTTGAGGAACGCCTCGCCGAGGTCGGATCGACCAAGGCGGACCTGCTGTTCGTGACCATCATCCTGTCGAACAAGCACTATCTCGCCACATTTAACCAGATTTGGGACGAGTGGGTGAACGAAATTACTCCACCATCGCGCGCCTGCTTCTTCGCTGAACTGACCAATCCGGACATGAAGGTCGAATTCATCATACAGGCCCGGGCCGGAGTTCTTACGACAGGCTGATCCTCGGCCTCTACGGGCCAGGCCGCGGTCGACGAAAATGGCGGCCGTGACATGCAACTGCGCGTGGGCCTGCGCAACCTGACCAACAAGCAGCAGCCGGTCGCATCCGGCTGCTGCTCGGCCAGCATCTGCACACCAACACCCGGGTAACCCACGCAAGGAGTTTTCAATGACGAAGTACGCGAAGGTACTCCTCTTGTCCGCGWCCGCTGTCTTCGGTGCGCAGTCCTGGCATGTGCAAGGCGCGCCCGATCCGAAGGTCGTCGCAATCGTCGGTGCGACCATGTTCGATGGCACTGGCGCGGCTCCGCACATCGCCGACGTCATCATCGAGGACGGCCGGATCGTCGCGGTCGGCAATGATCTGGCCGTGCCCAAGGGCGCACAGGTCATCAAGGCGCGGGGCAAGGCGCTGCTTCCCGGCTTCTTCGACCTCCACACGCACTGGGCGACCAGCCGCGGCTTCCCGACCACTACACCGCAGATCGCGACTGCCTATGTTCAAAGCGGCGTAACGACAGTGAATGATTACAATCAACAGCCTGAATCCTTCGCGCCGCGTCGCGAATGGCTCAGCCAGCTTGTCGCGCCGCACGTCAATTTCGCTGCTCGCCTCAGCACGCCGGGCGGCCATGGCGCCGACTGGGCGGATGAGGCCACGACGATCACCGTCAACACGCCGAACGCCGCGCGGTATTCGGTCGATCAGGTCTTGAAGTACAAGCCCGACCTCATAAAGGTATTCGCCGATGGCTGGCGCTATGGCACGGCGCCCGACAACACCAGCATGGACGAAGGGACACTGCGCGCGCTGGCCGAGGAAGCGCACAAACATAATCTGAAGGTMGTGACCCACACGGTCACGGTCGACAAGGGTGAGGTCGAATCGCGCGCCGGGGTGGATTCGCTCGCCCACGCCATACAGGACCGCAAGGTCTCGGCCGATACGATAGCATTGTTCCAGAAGAACGGCACTGGCATGGTGCCAACCATGGCCGTCTATTCTCCCTACAAGCCTGGCAACACCATGACGCCCGAACGTTTGGCTCGATCGAAGGCCAAGTTTGACGTCCTGATGTACAATGTGAAGGTCATGCATGACGCCGGCGTGCAGATCGGTGTCGGCACCGACGCGGGTGAGACCGGGACGCCGCATGGATCCTCCACGCTGCTGGAAATGCAGTTGCTGGTGAAAGCAGGCCTGACGCCGGCGCAGGCGCTGGTAGCAGGCACGAAGACGAGCGCGCAGATGATGGGCCTCGACAAGGATCGCGGCACGATCGAGGTCGGCAAGCGCGCCGACCTGGTACTGATCGACGGCAAGCCTTGGATCACTATCGACGATGTKACCAGAACAGACAGCGTGCTGATCGACGGCAAGCTGGTCTTTGGTCCGGACGCGCACACACTGCCTGCCACCAACATCGCCAACCGCCTGCCTTCGGTGAAGGTGGCGGCGCTGGTCGACGACTTCGAACGCAAGGACGGCCGTTCCTCGCTCGACACGCTGCGCCTGGATGCGCCCGACGGCGGCGTGGACCGTACGCTGATGGTGACGCAGATCGAGCCGCGCCAGGGTGGCGGGCAGGCGCTGCTCATCACCGGCCGTATGGCGACGAAGGATAACGCCTATGCCGGTGTCGCCATCCCGCTGACGCGTGGGTCTGTCGTGCCAGTTGATGTGCGTGGCTACACGGGCGTGCGCTTCGACGTGCGCGGCGCGGGCACTTATGTATTCACGCTCAACGGCCTGGACGGTAGATGGCGGGTACCGTTCGAGACCGCCACCGACTGGACGAGCGTAAGCATCGACTTCGCAAAGCTCGCCCCGCTACCGACCTCAGGCAAAGCTGGCAATGCCTGGACCGGCGACGGCATCACCCAGATCGAGTTTGGTGGATCGCGCCCGCCGAAGAGCAAATTCTGGCTCTCGATCGACAACGTCACCTTCTATTGAAGGCCAGTGGGCGGCCGGGCGAAGAGCCGGGCCGCCGGGGCCCCTGCCATCGCCTTATCACCTCGAAGCACATCGGCATCCCTCCGGCGGCGCGGGGCCGTCATGTGCGCCGTCTATCGAAGGCGTTATGACTTGAGACCCTAATCCTTTTCCAGATTTGGGGCTCAGGTCACGGGTCATAAGGTCGAGGCGGAGAAAAGGGCCCTGCCCATCCATCGCCGCCACCTGGAGGCTCAACGACGTCAATCCCGTCGCCTATATCGCCGAAACTCTGGACGGACTCATAAACGGCCACCCACAAAGCCCTATCGATGAGCTCGTGCCATGGCGCTTCTGAAAACCTCAAGCCCAAATCTGTGGAGCTGCCGCGGAGTGCTTATGGCGAGGCTGCACTAACGAGGCATGGAGCGACGGCGATCCAGAAAAATGGGGCGATGCCGACCAAAAATTAAATCGATATTTCAATAACATAGATGTTCGCAGTTTTATCCGGAACGGCGCGCCAAAACTCAACCATTCCGGTACAGAACCGCGAACACTCGGGTCMGCCGAACGATGGGACGCGCGCGAGGGGAGCGCTGTCCATAGTACGGTTCTGCAGCTTTCTCTCGTCAGGGCCAGCGCCAGGACCTTGTGACGTCAATCGCGATGGCAAGTGTCCCAAGCTAAGCGCCGTCAGGCAGAGACATCGTGCCACCGGGGTGATGGCAAGCCACCAACCGTTCATCGACGCTTCGCAATGTCGGTCTCTCGCTCCGGCACCGGTTCGTCGCGGCGGGGCAGCGACGAGCGAACGCGCATCCCTCGAACCGGTCGAACGGCGACGGCAACTCGCCGGCGATCTTTACATGCCGCGAGCGTGCCGCACCGTCGATGGAGGGCGTCGCGGCGAGCAACGCCTGCGAATAAGGGTGCAGCGGGCGTGCGAAGAAGCGCTCCTTCTCGCAATGCTCGACCACCGCGCCGAGATACATGACCATCACGCGATCGGCGATGTGACGGACGACGCCGAGATCATGCGAGATGAACAGATAGGACGGCGCCAACTCCTCCTGCAGATCCATCATCAGGTTCAGGACCTGGGCGCGGACCGAGACGTCGAGCGCGGAGACCGGCTCGTCGGCGACAACGATCTTCGGGTTGAGGATCAGTGCGCGTGCGATCGCGACGCGCTGGCGCTGGCCGCCCGAGAACATGTGCGGATAGCGCGAGGCGTGCTCGGGGCGAAGTCCAACGCGCTCCAGCATGGCGGTGACCGCATCGTGCCGGGCGTCCCAGTCGAGATCGGTATTCACGGCGAGCGGCTCGTCCAGGATGTCGCCGATGCGCTTGCGCGGATTCAGCGAGCCGAACGGGTCCTGGAAGATCAGTTGAACCGAGGCGCGCATGGCTCGCAGTGCGGCCGGCGTCGCCGTCGCGACCTCGACGCCGCCAATCTGCAATTGCCCCGCCGTCGGCCGCTCGATCATCGTGACCAGGCGCGCCAGCGTCGATTTCCCGCAGCCGGATTCGCCGACGACCGCGAGCGTGCGCCCGGCTTCCATCCGGAAGCTCACCCCGTTCACCGCCCGGAGTTCCCCCGGCTTCGACAGGAAACCCGAGGACACGAGATAGCTGCGATGCAGCTCGCGTGCTTCCAGCACGACCTTCGGCGCATCCGTCGTCGTCATCGCGCCTGCCCATCCAGGGGATAGAAGCACCGGACCTGACCGTGGCTCCATTCGGTGAGAGGCGGCGGCCTGTCGCGGCAGCGCTCGCCGGTGATCCCGCAGCGCGGCGAGAAGATGCAGCCCTCGGGCCGGTCCGCCAGACCGGGAACGGTGCCGGGGATGACGTTGAGCCGTCGCTTGCCGAGATTGCGCTCGGGCAGAGCCTCCAGCAGCGCCGCGGTATAAGGATGGCGCGGATTGCCGAAGAGGCTGCGTGTCTTCTGCAATTCGAGCTGCTGGCTGGCATACATCACCATGACGCGGTCGACCGTCTCGGCGACCACGCCCATGTCATGGGTGATCAGCACCATCGCCATCCCCTGCTCGCGCTGGAGCTCCGCGAGCAGGCCGAGGATCTCGGCCTGGATGGTAACGTCGAGCGCGGTGGTCGGCTCGTCGGCGATCAGGAGTCGCGGCCAGCAGGCGATCGCCATCGCGATCATCACCCGCTGGCACATGCCGCCCGACAATTGATGCGGGAACGCCTTGATCCGGCGCTCCGGATCGGGGACGCCGACCTTCTCCAACAGCTCGACCGCCCGGCGCCGCAAGGCCGCGCGATCGCCGCCTTCATGGGTCTTCAAGGCCTCGACCAATTGGAAGCCCACGCTGAAGCAGGGATTGAGCGAGGTCATCGGCTCCTGGAAGACCATGGCGATATCCTTGCCCATGATCCGCTGGCGCCGGGAGGCACGCAGGTTCCTGAGGTCGGTTCCGTCGAAGGACATCCTGTCGGCGCGCACCCTCGTCGGCCAGGGCAGGAGCCCCATCAGCGCGAGCATGGTCACGCTTTTCCCGGAGCCGGATTCGCCGACGATGCCCAGCACCTCGCCCCGGTCGAGATCGAGGTCGAGCCCGTYGACCGCCCGGAAGGCGCCGTCATCCGTGGGGAACTCGACAGTGAGATTGCGGATTTCGAGCAGGGGCATCGTCTCTCTCACCGCTTCAGTTTCGGGTCCAGCGCATCGCGCAGGCCGTCGCCGAGAAGATTGAAGGCGAGCACGGTGATCAGGATGGCGCAGCCGGGCAGCGTCACGACCCAGGGCGCGGCCTGAAGGAAGCTCAGCGCCGAGGCGAGCATGGTACCCCATTCCGGCGTGGGCGGCTGGGCGCCGAGGCCGAGGAAGCCGAGAGCGGCGGCATCAAGGATTGCGGCCGAGAAGCTCAGCGTGGTCTGGACGATCAGCGGCGCCACGCAATTGGGCAGGATCGTATCGGTCATCAGGCGCCAGCGGCTGGCCCCGGCGACCCGCGAGGCGACGACATAGTCCCGCGCCGCTTCGCTGAGCACCGAGGCGCGCATGAGCCGGGCGAAATGCGGCAGGAAGACCACCGCCACGGCGATCATCGCATTGGTGAGGCCGGGACCGAGGATCGCGACGATCACCAGCGCCAGCAGCAGGCTCGRCAGCGCCAGCAGGATGTCCATCGCCCGCATGATCAGGAGATCGGCGGTGCCGCCGAAGAAGCCGGCGACCAGCCCGAGCAGGCCGCCGCAGGTCAGCGAGAAGCTCACCACCAGGAAGCCGATCAGCAGCGACAGGCGCGAGCCGTGGATGAGGCGGGACAGCACGCAGCGCCCGAGATCGTCCGTCCCGAACGGGAAGCGCCATGCCCCGCCCTCCGACCAGACCGGTGGCTGCAGCAGGTGGTCGCGGAACTGCTCCGCTGGCCCGTGCGGCGCCACGATATCGGCGAAAACCGCGGTCAGCAGCAGGAGCACGACAATCGCCAATCCGATCATCGCGCCGGGGTTGCGACGCAGCGAGCGCCAGGTTTCGGCGGTCAGGCTTTCGCGCCGGGCGCGTCGCTGCGGCTTCGTCGTGCTGGTTTCGAGCGAGGCCATGATCAGCGCCCGTGCCGGATGCGCGGGTTGAGCAACCCGTAGGCGACATCGACGATCAGGTTCACCAGCATCACCAGCGAAGAGATGATGAGCACGCCGCCTTGCAGGACCGGGTAGTCGCGCCGCGCGATCGCCTCGACCAGCCATTTCCCGATGCCCGGCCAGGAGAAGATCGTCTCGGTGATGATTGCCCCGCCGAGCAGCACGCCGATCTGCAGGCCGATGACGGTGACGATCGGGATCAGGGCATTGCGCAGCGCATGGAGATTGACGACGCGCAGGGCCGAAAGCCCCTTGGCGCGGGCGGTGCGGATATAGTTCTCGCCGAGGACCTCGAGCATCGCCGAACGGGTCATGCGCGCGATCACCGCCAGTGGCAGGGTCGCCAGCACGATCGTCGGTAACAGCAGATGCGAGACCGCCGAGCGGAAGGCGCCGCGCTCGTCCGAGAGCAGGGCGTCGATGGTCATGAAGCCGGTGACGCTGTCGACGAAATAGGCGAGGTCTATGCGCCCGGAGACCGGGGTCCAGTGCAGATTGACCGAGAAGGTCAGGATCAAAAGCAGGCCCCACCAGAAGATCGGCATGGAATAGCCGGTGAGCGAAGCCATCATCATCAGGTGGTCGTAGAGCGATCCCCGCTTCAGCCCCGCCAGCACGCCGGCGGGGATCCCGATCAGCACGCCGAGCAGCACGGCGCAGAATGTCAGCTCGATCGTCGCCGGAAACAGGCTCAGGAACTCCCGCAGGACCGGCTGCTGCGTCGAGAACGAGACCCCGAGATCACCACGCAGGACCCCGGCGACATAGCCGAGGAACTGTTCGAAGAGCGGCCTGTCCAGCCCCATCTGCCTGAGCAGCGCGGCATGTCGCTCCGGCTCGATGCCGCGCTCGCCGAGGCGCACTTCCACCGGATCCCCCGGCACGAGGCGGATCAGGATGAAGGTCAGGAAGATGATGCCGAAGAAGGTCGGGACGATCAGGCCGATCCGGGCCGCAAGATAACGGAGCATGAGCCTCGCCTGCGTGAAAAGGGCGGCGGAAGCGGATGCGCTTCCGCCGCGGCGATGGCGGCTCTTACTCGTCGATGTCGACGCCCTCGAAGATCGGCGTGCCCAGCGGGTGAATCTTGTAGTTCTTCACCTTCTTGCTGGCGACGTGATAGACGATGCCGTGCGCGATAGGCAGCCACGGCGCCTCGGCGTGGAAGACCTCCTGCGCCTTCCGGTAAAGCGCCGTCCGCTTCGGCATGTCGGTGATGAACTTGGCCTGTTCGACCAGGTCCGAATACTCCTTGCTGCACCAGCGGGCGATGTTCTGGCCGCCCTGGCGAGCTGTCGAGCAGGACAGCAGCACGTTCATGAAATTGTCGGGGTCACCGTTGTCGCCGATCCAGCCATATTGCCCGAGCGTGTGCTCGCCGGCCTGCAGGCGCTTGCGATACTCGCCCCACTCGTAGCTCTTGATCTCGGCCTTGATGCCGACCTTGGCGAGGTCGGCCTGCATCATCTCGGCCATCTTCCGGGCGTCCGGATTGTAGGGCCGCTGCACCGGCATGGCCCAGAGATCGATCGAGAGCTCGCCGACCCCAGCCTCCTTCAAGAGCGCCTTGGCCTTCTCGACATCGTAGGGATAGGGCTTCAGCGTCTCGTTATAGGCCCAGATCGTCGGCGGGATCGGGTTGGCCGCGACGATGCCGGTGCCGCGGAAGACCGCCTTGACGATAGCGTCCCGGTCGATCGCCATGCTGACGGCGTGGCGGACACGCTTGTCGTCGAACGGCTTCTTGCTAGTGTTGAAGGCGAGATAGCCGACATTGAGCCCCTCCCGCTCCATGACGTTCAGCTTGGCGTCGCCCTTCAGGCGCGGCAGGTCGGCCGGGCTCGGATAGGGCGCCAGCAGGCATTCGCCCGCCTGGACGCGGGCCATGCGCACGGCGGCGTCCGGCGTGATCGCGTAGACGAGGCGGTCTATCGGCTGCTTGCCGTTGAAATAGTCGGGATTGACCGTGTAGCGGATCGTCGCGTCCTTCTTGTATTCGACGAACATGAAGGGGCCGGTGCCGACCGGAACCTGATCGACCTTCTCGGGCGTCTTCGCCTTCAGCATCGCATCCATGTATTCCTTCGAATGGATGGACGCGAAGGTCATCGCCAGGCTGGCGAGGAAGGTCGCATCGGGCTTGGTCAGTTCGACGCGCAGCGTGTGATCGTCGACCTTGGCGATAGCTTTCAGCAGCGTCTGAAAGCCCATGTCGTTGAAGTAGTCGTAAGCGCCGCCCGAGACCTGATGATAGGGGTGGTCCTTGCGCCACATCCGGTCGAAGGTCGCGATCACGTCGTCGGCGGTGAAGCCGCGCGTCGGCTTGAAGTGGTTGCGCGCATGGAACTTCGCGTTCTTGCGCAGGCGGAAGGTGTAGATCAGGCCGTCGGGAGAGATCTCCCAGGATTCCGCCAGGCCGGGCTTGAGCTTGGTCGAGTCGCGCTCGAATTCGACGAGCCGGTTGAAGACCGGATGGGCGGCGCTGAGGCTCGGGCCCGTCGTGTTGATCTGCGGGTTGAAGTTCTCCGGGCTGCCCTCGGAGCAATAGGTCATCGTCTTTGCCAATGCACCGGACGTCATCGCAGCCGCCAGCGCGACAGCCGCGGCTGTCCTGAAGAATATCGCCTTCATGTATTCCTCCCGAGATCGTTGTCCTGCGCAGCCTGCGGCTTGTGCCGACTTGTGCTGCTGCTTCGCTGTTGTCGGCTCATGTCGTCGCGCTCGCAGGCGACCGGCCATTGCCCGGTGTCCATCGCAATTTGGCCGGCAAATAGCGCCGGCAACGCAGCCCTCCGTCCGCATTCTTCTGCTGCGAGGCGGAAGATCGGTCGAAGGTTAGGAAAGCCGGCGGGAGGCTGACAAATGATATGACTTCATCTCATGCATTAAAAAAAATAACTCGTGCGCATCGAGATTATCCGCTCTGATCATGCGATCCCGCGCCCCTCCGGCGCTCACGGCAGACCGATGCACGTCTCTCTCAGTCATCTGAAAGCGCTCAAGGTCTTCGAGGCTGCGGCGCGCCTGGCGAGCTTCACCCGCGCCGCCGACGAACTCTGCGTGACGCAGGCCGCCGTCAGTCACCAGATCAAGGGGCTGGAGCAGAAGCTGGGCTTCTCCCTGTTCCACCGGCAGATCCGCAAGGTCGCGCTGACCACGGCGGGCGAGAACCTGTTCCGCATCCTCACCAGCGCGTTTCAGGATATCGAGGCGACGATCCGCAACCTGCGCGCCCATGCCGCCCAGAGCGCCAGCCTGAACATCTCGCTGACCCCGTCGCTCAGCTCGAAATGGCTCCTGCCGCGACTGGCCTCGTTCACGGCGGAATTCCCGAATATCGAGCTGCACCTCTATCACTCGATCTCGAGCCGCGACCTGATCAAGACCGAGATCGACCTCGTGATCCGCTGGGGCGACGGGAAATGGTCGGGCTTCCATGCGGAACAGCTCTGCCGCAGCCATCTGATCCCGGTCTGCGCGCCCGACTATCTGCGCGACGAGCAGCCTCTGAACAAGCCGGACGATCTGCGGCACTACACGCTGCTGCACGAGGACAACCATGCCGAGTGGGGGCAGTGGCTGCGCGCCGCCGGTGCGCGCCGGGTCAATTCTAATCGCGGCCTGATCATCGACGACAGCAACACCCTGCTGCTCGCCGCGATGAACGGCCAGGGGATCGCGCTCGGCCGCACGCCGCTGATCTTCGAGGATATCAAGGCCGGCCGGCTGGTCTGCCCGTTCGATTTCTCGATCGCTTGCGAGCAATCCTATTACGTTCTCTATGCGCCGGCGAAGGAAGGCCACCCGGCCATCCGCTCGTTCCGGGCCTTTCTCGCCAAACAAGTGATGGATGAGGCCTCGATGATGCCTGCCTCCCGGCCATCGGCCTCACGCACGGCCAAGGGGCGAGCAGCTCCGGCCGCAGCCACTGCGGACGGGTGATCAACCGGTCTCGCACCAGACCCAGAGCAGGGTCGCATCGACATCGCCCGTCGTATAGCAGAGATGGGTCAGCCGGCTGTCGAAATAGAGGCTGTCTCCGGGTTTAAGCCTGATCTCGTCATAGGTGCCGCTGACGAAGGCGACCTCGCCGGCCAGCACGTAGAGGAATTCCTCGCCCTTGTGCGAGGCCGGCTTCTCGAATTGATGTGCAGCCCGCGCCTTGACCGTGGTCACGAACGGCACCATCCGCCGGTCCTTCAGCCCGGTGCAGAGATACTCGTGGATGTAGTTCGCCTCCTCGCTGCGCCGGCCCTGCCCGGCCGGCGTCGTCGTCAGGCGGCCGGGCTGGCCGGCGCCCTGTTCCGAGAGCAGGCTGACCAGCGTGACGCCGAGGCCGGCGGCGGCCTGCTCCAGCACCTCGAAAGTCGGCGAGGCCCGGCCGTTCTCGATCTTCGACAGCGCCGATTTCGAGACGCCGCCCCGCCGGCTGACCTCGTCGAGCGTCAATCCCTGTTCGGTGCGCGACGCTCGAATTCGCTCTCCGATCCTCATCTGGGGGCGCGCCGATCCGGTATCCGGCACGAGAGGCGTGGCGATATCCGGCATGCGTCAACGACCTTTCGCTTCATCGGCGCCGATGGCGCCTTCCCGCTGCGACGCCMCGCGAGGCGCGCCCGGCACGGCTGCGAGCAGCTCCCGTGTGTAGGCATGTTCAGGACTAGCAAATATCGCGCCCGTCGCGCCGATTTCAACGATCCTGCCGCGCTGCATGATCGCGACCCGGTCGCAGATCTGGGCAGCAACCCGCAGATCATGGGTGATGAAGACGAGCGACAGCGCCATTTTCCGCTTCAGTTCGGCAAGGAGCGCGAGCACCTGCGCCTGCACGGAGACGTCAAGCGCAGACACCGCTTCGTCGGCGACGATGACCTCGGGTTCGAGCGCGAGCGCACGGGCGATGCCGATGCGCTGGCGCTGACCGCCCGAGAATTCATGCGGATAGCGCTTCAGGCTGTCGGCATTGAGACCGACGAGTTCCATCAATTCGCCGGCCCGGCGCTCGGCCTGCTCCCGCGCGACGCCATGCGCGATCGGCCCGTCGGTGATGATCCGGCCGACGGTCTTGCGCGGATTGAGCGAGGCATAGGGGTCCTGGAAGATCATCTGCACCTTGCGGCGCGCAGCGCGCAGCGGCTCGCCGCGCAAGGCAAGGAAATCGGCATCGCCCAGCCGGATCGCACCGCCATCCGGCGCCAACAAGCGTACCAGGCATTTGCCGACCGTCGACTTGCCGGAACCCGATTCACCGATCAGGCCGAGCGTCTCGCCACGGCGCAGGGTGAAACTGACATCGTCGGCGGCAGCGACCTTCCGCGGCGCCCTGAACAGGCTCGCCCGGCTGACATAGGTCTTGCGCAGACGCTCGACGCTGAGTGCAATCGGCTGCCCACTGAGCGAGGTAGGAGGCGGTGGCGTCAGCGAGGGCACCGCGGCAAGCAGCGCCTGGGTATAGGCATGCTGCGGGCGCTGGAGGACCTCAACGGCCGCGCCGCTCTCGACGACGCGGCCCTGGTGCATGACCACGACCCGGTCGGCAATCTCGGCGACGACGCCGAAATCATGCGTGATCAGCAGCACGCTCATCCCGCGCTCGCGCTGGAGGCGGGCGATCAGCTTCAGGATCTGGCCCTGCGTGGTCACGTCGAGCGCCGTGGTCGGCTCGTCGRCAATCAGCAGATGGGGCTCCAGCGCCACCGCCATCGCGATCATCACGCGCTGGCGCTGGCCGCCGGAAAGCTGATGCGGAAAGGCGCGGAGCAATGTCTCGGGCTCGGGCAGGCCGACCTCGGTCAGCAGCGCCAGCGCCTTCGCCCGGCGCTCAGCCGGGGTCAGGGCACCATGGGCCTTGAAGACCTCGACGATCTGGTCGCCGATCCGCCGCACCGGGTTGAGCGAGGTCATCGGCTCCTGGAAGATCATGCCGATGGAGCGGCCGCGGATGGCGCGCCATTCGCGATCGGTGCAGGCGGTCAGCACCTGCCCGGCCAGTTTGATCTCGCCGGCCCCGACGGTGAGCCCCTGTGGCAGCAGCCCCATCACGGCATGGGCCGTCATCGACTTGCCGGAGCCGGATTCTCCGACGATGCAGAGCGTCTCGCCGCGCCGGACCTCGAAGCCGACATCGCGGATGGCATGGGCACGATCACCGCCGCCCGGCAGGGCGACCGCGAGATCGCGGATGGAGAGGACCGGCTCCGCCGCCCGCGCGTTCATGCCCGCCTCCCGCGCAAGGTCGGGTTGAAGGCGTCGTTGAGCCCCTCCCCGATCAGGTTGAGCGCCAGCACGGTAACGAAGATCGCCGAGCCCGGAATGAAGCTGATCCACCACTGGTCAAGCACGCGGCTGCGGCCCGAGCCGACCATGTAGCCCCAGCTCATCACATTCGGATCGCCGAGCCCGAGGAAGGACAGCGAGCTTTCCAGCAGGATCGCCGTCGCGGTCATCAGCGAGGCCAGCACGATCACCGGCGAGATCACGTTCGGCAGCACCTCGCCGAGGATGATCTTGCGGACCGGCAGGCCGGTAACCACGGCCGCCTGGACATAGTCGCGGGTGCGGATGCTCAGCACCTCGCCGCGTACCAGCCGCGCCACCGGCGGCCAGCTCACGATCGCGATGGCGAGCACGATCGAGGCGACCGAGGGCTGCAGGATCGAGACGATGACGATGGCGAGCGCGAAGGAGGGAATGGTCTGGAAGAACTCGGTCACCCGCATCAGCGCGGCATCGACCCAGCCGCCGAAATAGCCTGAGATCGCGCCGAGCGGCACGCCGACCAGCAAGGCGACCAGCGTCGAGACCAGACCGATCAGCAACGAGACGCGCGCGCCATGGACCAGCCCGGCCAGGATGTCGCGCCCGACCGTATCCGAGCCGAGCGGCGCCCGGTCCAGCACGAAGGGCGCGAGGAAGGGCCGGTGCACCATCCGCMAGGGCGAGCCGGGATACAGGAGCGGGGCGAGGAGCGCGACGATGACGACGATCGCGAGGATGCACAGCCCGATCACCGCGCCACGATTGCGCGCGAAGGTTCGCAGGAAGGAGTTCACGAGACCGCCTCGATGCGCGGATCGACGAACCGGTACATCAGGTCCGTCAGAATGTTGAACAGGATGACCATGGCCGAGCAGGTGAAGAACACCCCGAGCAGCACCTGATAGTCGCGCTGGAGCAGGGCATCGAAGAGCAGTCGCCCGATTCCCGGCCAGGCGAAGACGGTCTCGACCAGGAGCGAGCCGCCGACGAGCTGGCCGGCCTGCAAACCGGCCAGCGTCACCACCGGCAGGATCGCGTTCGGAACCATGTGGTGGCGGACGACCGCGCCGGGCGTCAGCCCCTTGGCATAGGCGGTCTTGACATAGTCGAAGCGCGAGACCTCCAGCATCGAGGAGCGCATCATCCGGGCATAGACGGCCGTGAAGAACAGACCCAGCGTCATCGCCGGCATGATCAGGTGCCGACCGATATCGAGCGCGCGCCGGGTGCCGGTGAAGCCCGAACCCATGCTCTCGTAGCCGACATTCGGCAGCCACCCCAGATACTTGGAGAAGACGATCTGGGCGATGATCGCCAGCCAGAACAGCGGCATGGCATAGAACACCAGCGAGCCCGTCATGATCGCGCTGTCGGAGGCCCTGCCGACCCGGCGCGCCGCGACAACGCCGAACAGCACGCCGGCGATCAGCGAGATCGCCAGCGCCGAGCCGGTCAGAAGCAGCGTCGCCGGCAGGCGCTCAGTGATCAGGTCTAGCACCGGGCGTTGCTGGCGATAGCTGAAGCCGAGATCGAGGCTGAGGATGCCCTTGAGATGGATCCAGAATTGCTCCGCCAGCGACCGGTCGAGACCGAAGCGCTCGCGCAATTGCTGGAGGAAGATGGCATCGCCCGCGCCGGCTTCCCCAGCCATGACCTGGGCCGGATCGCCCGGCGCGAGTCGCAGCAGGAAGAAGTTCAGCGTGGCGATGGCGACCAGGATCACGACCGCGCCCAGCGCCTTTCGAAGCAGAAACAATGCGAACGTCACACGCGCCCTCCACGCTCCCGAGGCAGCAGGAGAGAAAGCGCTCTCCCTTGCTGCCGTCGGCGGCCTGCCTCAGGCCTTCCAGGCGTCCTGGAAGGCGTCGTTCATGCCGGTCGCGGTCTTGATCAGGTTATTGAAATTGCTCCGGTAGATCGTCGGGAACTCGAGCTCGAGCATCCACGCGACCGGCAGGTCATCGACCAGGATCTGCTGCACCTTGGTGTAGAGTTCCTGCCGGGCGGCATCGCCATTGGCGGTCGCGGCCTCCGCAAAGAGCCGGTCGACCTCCGGGTTGGAATAGCCGGCGACATTGTTCCAGGGCGAACCCTTGGCGATGTTGCTGGAGACATAGGTGCGGGCCACGCCGAGCGCCGGATCGCCGAATTGCGAGAGCCAGGTGAAGGCGAGATCGAAATCCCAGTCGGCGAGACGCTGGCCGTAGCCGGCGACGTCGGTGGTCACGAGCTGGATGTTCATGCCGATATCAGTGAGGTTCTGCTTCACGGCTTCGGCCCAGCGTGTCCACGCCTCGCCATAGGGCAGTGCCAGCAAGCGGATCGGCTCGCCCTTGTAGCCGGTTTCCTTGAGCAGCGCCTTGGCCTTGGCCGGATCGAAGCCATAGCGCGTGACCTTGTCGCTGTAGAAGCGGGTCTTCGAGTTGACCGGGCCGGTGGCCAGCCGCGCCAGCCCGTTCCAGATCACGTCCTTGGCGAATTCCCGATCCATCCCGTACATCACCGCCTGGCGGAAGGACTTCTTCGCCATCAGCCCCTGGCGGTGGTTGAACCAGAGCCAGGACTGCGGCGCGATCATCTCCCAGCCCTTGCCGGTGACGGCGGTGTTCGGCAGCTTCGAGAGCTTGGCGACGTCGAAATTCTCAACCGTGCCGCCGGTCAGGATATCGACCGCGCCGGTCTCGTAGGCGACGACGCGCGCMGCCGAGTCCGGGATGATCTGCCAGTAGATCTCGTCGAGATAGGGCAGGCCCTGGACATGATAGTCGGGGTTGCGGACGAGCTTGATATGCGAGCCGCGCGTCCATTCCGCCAGCTTGAACGGGCCGGTGCCGATCGGCGTGTTGTTGTTGGGGTTGGTCTTGTAGTCGGTGCCGGCATAGAGGTGCTTCGGCACGATCGGCGTGGTGCTCAATTCAAACATCAGGATGAACGGCCCGAAGGGGTTCTTCAGCTGATAGCGCACCGTGAAATCATCGAGCTTCTCGATGCGCTCGACATGGGTGGTCGCGACCGGCCGCCAGCGCGGGTGCAGTTCGCGTAGGAAGACGTCGGTGGAGAAGACGACATCGTCGGCGGTGAAGGGCTTGCCGTCATGCCATTTGACATTGCGCTTGAGATKGAAGGTGTAGGCCTTGCCGTCTTCCGAGACCTCCCAGCGCTCGGCGAGCGAGGGGATCGGCTTCAGGTCGGAGCCGTATTTCAGCAGGCTCTCATAGATGCTGCCAGCGACCATCTGCGTCGGCGTGTTCTGGACGAGGCCGAGCATCAGGCTCGACGGCTCGGGATGAACCACCGCCCGCACCACGCCGCCGCGCTTGGCAGTTTGCGCCAGCGCCGTGATCGAGCCGCTCGCCAGCGGGCTCAGCCCGAAGAACAGCTCGCCCGCCGCAAGGCCGGCAGCGCCGGCCTTGAGCAGTTCCCGCTTGTTGAAGCCCGTCATGATCGTTTCCCCTTGTTTTGATCTTGATTGTTGTTGCGAGGTCGGGCGGTCTTGGCGCCGCCCGTTCCCTCACAGCGTGGCGAGCGTGCGCGCCACCGCTTCCGCCGTCGCCTTGATCTCGGCCTCGCCATGGGCGAGCGAGCTCAGGCTGTGCAGCGTGTTGGCCGGCGACATGTAGACGCCCTCCTGCATCAGGGCGTTGGCGAAGGTCTTGAACTTGGCGCGGTCCACATGGGTGCAGAAGTCGCGGTAGTCGGTGATCGCGTCGCGGTCGGTGAAGTAGATCTGGAAGACCGAGCCGACATTCTGGACGATCGCCCGGTGGCGCTTCTGGGCGCCGATGACCTCGCGCAGCGCGCTGGCCATCGCCGTGCCGCAGGCCTGCAATTGGGCGAAGCCGGCCGACTTGTCGGCCGTCAGCACCTCTAGCATGGTCTTGGTGGCGTAGAGCCCGAGCCGAGGCGCGTTATGGCTGCCGTAATGCAGGATCTTGCCCCATTCGAGCCCTTCCATGATGTGATCGGGACCGCAGATCGCCGCGATCGGGAAGCCCTGGCCGAGCGCCTTGCCGTAGGTGACTATGTCCGGCGAGAGCCCGTAGCGCTCGGCGCAGCCGCCGGCGCCCAGGCGGAAGCCGGTCACGGTCTCGTCGAGATAGAACAGCGCGCCATGCGCCTTGCAGATCGACTGGATGAACTGGAGATAGCCGTCCTTCGGCGGAATCACGCCCATATTGGTCATGACGCCTTCGGTCACGACGCAAGCGATGTCCCGGCCATGCGCTTCCATGACCCGCGTCAGCGCCGCCTCGTCGTTCCACGGCACGACGAGCGTGTCGGCCCAGGAGCCGGCCGTCAGGCCCGACGAGTCGGGGATGCGGATCGGATCGTTGGGGTGGCCCAGAGAGGTCGGCAATTGCGGATTGCTGTTCAGCAGCACCGCATCGTACCAGCCATGGGGATCTTTTGGGCATGCGGCAGCAGGTCGACCAGCATCTCGGCGACCTCGACCTCGACCTCCAGCGCGGTCGCGAAATGGGTGCCGTGCACGACCTCGCGCTGCACCGCCTCGACGATGGCCGGATGGGCATGGCCGAGCGGCAAGGCGCCGAAAGACATCATCCAGTCGATATACTCGTTGCCGTCGACGTCGCGGAGGCGGGCGCCCGAGCCGCTGCGCATATAGGGCGGGTAAGGGGCATAATTGGTCGGCCCGCGCGAGGCCGAGCTCACCCCCTCCACCAGTACCTTCAGCCCCCGTTCGAAGAGCTGACCCGAAGCCGTGTTCCGCAGCATGTTTCGTCTTCCTCGCCTTGCAGCCGGCGTGCCGTTGTCGTGCGGTCCGCCTTGACCCGTGTTTTCTATTATGCTCACTTGTTGACTATTGGAAACAAGCTGATTTGCATTGTCAAGGCGTCGACCGGCCGAAAGAGAGAAACGGAATGCAGGTTGTTTGGTCGGCTCAGCAGTTGGCGCATAACGGCACGCGCTTCATTCGTTCAGGCCAGGTCGTGCCCAGCCCGGAGACCGCGGAGCGGGCAATCTTCATCCACGACGCGCTGGTCCGGCGCGGCCATGCCTTGATCGAACCACGCGATCTCGGGCTCGCCCCGATCCTGGCCGTGCATGACGCGGATTTCGTCTCGTTCCTTCAGATGGCGCGGGCCGACTGGACCGCATTCGCGKGGGCGGAGGCTGCGGCCATGCCGAACGTGCACCCGCGCGGTACCACGGCGCGCTGCCCGGCCGGCCCTGTCGGCCGGCTMGGCTGGTATACCGGTGACATGGCCTGCGAGATCACGGACGGCACCTGGCAGGCCGCCTATGCCGCCGCACGGGGCGCGGCGACGGCGGCACAGCTCGTTGCCGAGGGCAGCGCCTGCAGCTACGCGCTGTGCCGGCCACCCGGCCACCACGCCGGCAGCGATCGCGCCATGGGTTTCTGCTACCTCAACAATGCGGCGGTTGCCGCCGAGGAACTGCGCAAGCGCTTCGACCGCGTCGCCATCCTCGATGTCGACGTCCATCACGGCAACGGCACGCAGGAGATCTTCTACGAACGCGGCGACGTCTATTTCGCCTCGATCCATGGCGATCCCGACCAGTATTACCCGTTTTACTGGGGCTATGCCGATCAGCGCGGCGAAGGCGCGGGTGAAGGCGCGACCCTCAACGTCCCCTTCCCGGTCGGCTCGGGCGATGGCCCCTTCCTCGACGCGCTCGCGGCGGCGCTGGATGGCATCCGAGGCTTTGCTCCGCAGGCGCTCGTGCTGTCGCTCGGCGTCGACGCCTCGGTCCATGATCCGCATGGGCGACACACGGTCAGCGATGCCGGCTTCCGGCGCATGGCCGAACGGATCGCGCAGTTGAACCTGCCCATGGTGATCGTGCAGGAAGGCGGTTACGCCTCGGCTGCGCTCGGCGAGACGGTCGCTGATATTCTCGACATCCTGGGGTGACCATGTCTGCCACGCTTCTCATCGTCTCGCTCGGCGAGCTTGGCACCAACGTGCTCGAAGCGGCGGGGCGCAGCGGCCTGTTCGAACGGATCGTGGTGGCGAGCCGCTCGATCGACAAGGCACGCGCCCGCATCAATAACGCCCTGCTCGGCTGCGGCATCGACGGCTTTTTCCCCAGATTCGAAGCGGTGGGCTTCGATTTCAACGAGCCGGCCAGTGTCGCCGCCCTGCGCCGCATCGCGCCGGACATCGTGTTCTGCGCGCCGACGCTCTTACCCTGGTGGAAGGTAGGAGGGCTCGACGGCGCAGCGGAAACCCCGGCCGAGAAGGTGCCGTTCGGCGGCTATGTCAGCCTCCAGCTCGCGCCGATGGCGATGTTCCGCGACCGCCTGGCGGAGGCCGCCATCGACACGCACTGGATCGCCGCGTCCTTCCCGGACGTCGTCAATCCGAGCCTGGCGCGCAGCGGCCTCAGGCCGAGTTGCGGCATCGGCAATGTCCGCGAGCCCGTCGCCAAGATCCAGGCACTGCTGGGCGAGAGGCTCGGCGTCCCACCGGCGCGGGTCGAGGTCAGGCTGGTGGCTCAGCACGCCTTCGAATACGCGGTGTTCCAGGCTGAGCCCGCGGCCGAGCTGCCGCCCTATCTCCTGCAGGTGACCGTCGACGGCAAGGACTACAGCGAGCTGGGCCACGAAGCTCTGAGCGCTCCGTTCCCCTTCCCGTTCGATCTGCATTTCAACCGGATCACGGCCTCTGCTGCCATCGATGCCATGCGCGCATTGCTGCACCCGTCGCCGGTGCGCACGCATCTGCCCGGCGTGCTCGGGTTGGTCGGCGGCTATCCCGTGCGTGTCGAGAACGGAGAGATCAGCCTCGATCTCGCCGAGCACTGGAGCGAGGCGCAAGCCGTCGCCATCAACGAGCGCTCGCTCCGCTGGGACGGCGTCGAGCGCATCGAATCCGACGGAACGATCGTCTTCACCGCCGAGGCGACACGGGCGCTGCATGTCCTGACCGGCTCGACCATCGAGCAGATCCATCCCCGCAACGCAGCGGATCAGGCGCGGCTCATCATGCCATTTCTCGGCTGAGCCTCGCCCGGAGCGACAAAAACGAAGAAGCGGCCCCTCGGGGCCGCTTCGCCATTTCCGCAAAGACGATCCGAAAAGCGGGCCTATGCCGCCCGGTCGGTCATCCGGTTCCAGCCGTCGCGGAGCTTGTAGGCATTGCCGACCACCGGCAGGAACCAGGGGCGGCCGTCATAGGTCGGCAGGGTCCGGAACGGCACGCGGTCGAGGCCCTTGATCACGCCGGGGTGGCCCATCGCCCTGAGCGCCGCCGCATGGCCGAGATAGCTCAGCATCATCACGCCACTGCCATTGCAGCCGCAGGCATAGTGCACGCCCTCGTGCACGCCGATATGCGGCAGCCAATCGAATGCCAGCGCGAAATTGCCGTACCAGGCATGGGTCAGCTTCGTCTGGGCGAGTTCGGGGAAGACATTCGTCATGAAGCCGTGCAGCCGCGTCGCGGCCGTGCGGGCTCCGTCATCGCTAAAGCTGGCGCGGCCGCCGAACAGGATCCGCCGTCGATCCGGCGAGGTGCGAAAATAGTAGAGGATGCGCTTAGTGTCGGCGACCGGCCTTCCGCCGGGAATCAGCGCTTCAGCAAGGCCCGGCGCCAGCGGCTCGGTGGCGATCATGTAGCTGCGGGCCGGGATCAGGCGACGCCGGACCCAGGTCGCGGCCTGATCGGTATAGCCGTTGGTGGCGAGGATCACCTGCCGGGCGCGGATTTCCTTGCCCGGAAAGCGGACCAGGAAGCCGGCGCCGTCCCGGACGATCTCCTGCACGGGCAGGCGCGAGAACAGCGACGCGCCAGCAGCGACAGCCGCCCGGCGCAGGCCAGCGTGATAGCGCGCCGGATGCAATTGCCCGCCGTCGAAATAGAGATAGCCGCCATGGTACAGCGAGGTCTTCACTTCGCTCTTGAGTTTGGATGGCTGAACCACCGCCCCGATCACCCGGCCGGCGGCCTTCGCCTTCTCGTGCCGGAGCTGTTGGGCGAGATGGTCGCGCCGGGTATGGGCACCGAAGAAGAAGCCGGTCCATTGATAGTCGCAGTCGATCCCCAGCGCAGCGATGCGCTCGCCGAGGAAGGCCCGGCCCGCGGTGAAATCGGCAAGGACCCCGCGCGCCACGTCTTCGCCGAAGCGCCTGCTGAGTTCACCGGTTGCGACCTTGCTCTCCGCCCGGATCTGCCCGCCATTGCGCGTGCTCGCGGCCTCGCCGATCAATTGCGCATCGACGACGGCGACGTCGCAACCGGCGCTGGCCAGAGTGATCGCGGCATTCAGGCCCGTCAGCCCGGCGCCGATGACCAGGAAGTCGACATCCCGCAGCTCGGATTGCGGCCGACCTTCCTCTGGCGGCGCCGCTTCCCACCAATAGGGCGTCTCGACAAATCCGTCGCTGAAGAGCGTCATCTTTCGCCAGCCTCTCGCGAGGCCCTCCTGAAAACGGTGCGCCTTCGCGACGCCGACGAAAGCGGCATCCGGCCGAAGCACGAGCCGGTGGGACATGGGGAAAGCCGGGCGCTGCATCGTGACGCCGGCATGAGAGAAGCTATCGAGCGCCCACGATCAGCGGCAAATGATTTAGTCTCATTCGATGGATGAGCGGCGGCGACGGCATGTTGTGCTCACCCAAGCATCAGGCCCGGTGGATCACGAAGGTCTTGCGGGTCGTCTCGACCACCTGCCAGAGCCCGGTGAAGCCGGGACGGATGACGAAAGTGTCGCCCGCCTTTACGGTGCGCGGCACGCCGCCATCCTCGGTGAGGATCGACACCCCCGAGAGGATGGAGCAGAACTCCCACTTGTCATAGGCGACGCGCCAGGTGCCCGGCGTCGCCTCCCAGATGCCGGAGGTGACGCTGCCACCGGCATGTCGCTCCATCATCCAGGCCCTCGCCTCGGGCGCGCCCTCGACGACGCGTTCCCTGGCGATCGCGATGGCGACCGGCTCCACGCCAGCAACGTCGATCGGCAAAAACAAGGGCATCATATCGGTCATCTCCCGGTGTCGGCGCCGGTGAACCGGCGGCGCCTCGTGTGGTGATCTGTCGAGCCCGATGCAGGATCAGGCCGGCACGGCCGCAGACCTCGGAAACTCCGGCGCCTCCGCGGCGCGCCCCGAAGAAGCCAGGCTTTCGATCGCGGCAGGCAGGCCATCCCGGCCGCAACGCAGGCCGAGATCGCGCAGGGTCAATTCGACGGCTGCGAGGCAGCCCAGGATCATCGGCTCGTTGAGATCGCCGAGATGGCCGATCCGGAACGCACGGCCGGCGAGCGCACCGAGCCCGCCACCGAGCGCGACGCCGCGATATGCCCGGGCGTGCTCTCGGACCCGCCCGCTGTCGAAACCCGCCGGCGTCAGGATCGTGGTGACGGAGGTCGAGCGCTCGTCCGGCCGGAGGGCATTCAGGCAGAGGTCGCCGGCCACCCCCCAGGCCTCGACCGCATGCCAGACGGCTCGCGCGAGCCTGGCATGGCGGAGCTGCGCCCCGGCGAGCCCCTCTTCGCGCAGTATCTGGAGGGCGGCCTGGAGTGCGAACAGGCCATGCTCCGGCGCCGTGCCGCAAAAGCGGCGATATCCTTCCGCTCCGAGCCGATACGCCCAATCCCAATAATGACGCGGCCTGCGCGCATCTGCGGCGACGGCTCGCGCACGCGGATTGGCCGCGACGAAGGCCAGGCCGGGCGGCCCCATCAAGGCCTTCTGCGACGCGCCGATCGCGACGTCGACGCCCCATTCGTCCATGCGGAACGGCGCGGCGCCCAGCKAGGCCACGACATCGACCACGAGCAGAGCCGGGTGCCGGGCCGCATCGATCGCGGCGCGCAAGGCGGGAACATCGCTGGCGACCCCGGTCGCCGTGTCAGCATGAACCGCGAGAACGGCCTTGATCCTGCCGGCGCGATCATCCCGCAGCGTGGCTTCGAGCCGCTCCGGATCGATGGCGCGCCTGATGTCGCCGGGCATGATCTGCGCGTCGATGCCGAGCATGCGGGCGTGGGCTGCCCAGCTTTCGGAGAAATATCCCGTCTCCGGAATGAGTGCTGCCTCTCCGGGTGCGAAGAGGTTGCTGAGCACAGCTTCCCAGCCGCCATGTCCGTTGGCCGCATAGATGAACATGTCGCCGGCCGTAGCGAAGACCCCCTTGAGATCGACGAGGCAGGACTGCACGATCTCCGCCAGCTGCGGATCACTGAGATCCAGCGGTTGCCGGTGCATGGCATTCAGGACGCGGTCCGGAATCGCACTCGGCCCTGGTGTATGCAAGAACTGCCGGCCTGGCTGATACATGACGAACTCGCGGTCGAATGAATGCGGTTCGCGAGTTAGAAATCAGCTTGCACAGCGCAACAAATTATATTTTTTCAGGCCATGGATTAAATTAGAGAATTCGCCAAATCAATCTTATTGTTTCGAATATATATTATATGTATATACATTATCAACATCGATCTACTGAATCATTTATAGTATAATTATTATATTAATTTAGATTTTCGGGCGCTCTCATCGTTAGCTGGAAAGGCCGAGGGTCACCTCGGAGCTCGTCCCGAAAGGACCGGGCGGCTCGGGGCTCGTAATTCCATCCTGCACAACACGGTTGACGACAGCCCAACTCGCCCTCCCCTGCGGGCTGGCGAAGCGGCCGCTCACCAGAAGCTCGGCGGCTCGATTGGGACCGAGCTTGCGGGCGAGGCGTTGCGTGCCACCGCAGCCGCTTCGAGCCTTCCCGGCGCTCCTCCTCGCTCAACGAGACCTACAGGGATTGGCGCGTCGCCTGCATCCAGCAGGGGAGTACGAAGCGCTGTATGTTGAGTCGGGTCCAGTCGAGCAAAYAATTTCGCTTAGGTGTTTGATCCCGGGCTTTGATGGTGCAATCTCAACGCATGAATCGAGGGATGCGCTAGGGGCCAGGTTCACCACGGGAGCGCCACGACGACAGCGGCGGTCCGTCAAGCGATACAGCATAGTCATCTTTGGACGGCCCCTGCTCTGCAAGGGTTCATTTGGGATGACCTGACGATCGGTCGGGTGCGGTCATCTTTCCGGCCTGTTGGCGCGGCGCTAATGGCCGCTGGCCCTGATGGGGTCCGCTGACCAGGTCCGTTCAAGCGAGCGAGCGCGAAGCTCGGACTGTGCTGCGGTGTGCCTGGTTCGCGGCCGCGTTCCGATCACCATCAACCCTCGTGCACCCTTCCAGTCCTGGCGAGGATGTCGCCGAGCGTCTGGACATAGTGCCGGCCCAGTTCCGCGTGCTAGTTAGTGCTGCGCCGACCGAAATACGCCTGCCGGTCCTGCGAGGACGTCGTGGTGCAGGCGCCTGCAGGGCGGCATCCMGACCGAGGCGACGGTCGCCCAAGTTCTGGTCTCGAAATATGCCGATCATCTGCCGCTGTATCGTCAGGCCCAGATCTATGCGCGCCAGGGCGTCGCGCTCGATCGTGATGAACTCGACCGGCATACGCGCGGTCATGGCTGAAAAGGCCGCCGACGGCGGGTTTCGGAGCTGGTCTATGGGGACCTATCTGATGGATCGCTTCAGAGATGAGAACAGAGCTCTGCTGCCCCCATTCCCAGGCGGCTTCGCGGCAGCCTTCCCGGGCGCGGCCGGGTTTTAAGCCGCCCTACTCCGGTGGACGTTCTTCGGCCTCCCCGGCGATCTGGGTGCTCCTGTTACTTGATTCACATTGACTCGCGCCTTCTGATGTTCTTGTTATGTTCTGCAAATGGGAGCGCATCGCGATGCACATGTCMCCCGCCGTCCTCGGACCTCCAATCTTTCTCCCGGTCTACCTGAAGGCCGTGCGCGCGGGCTTTCCTTCGCCGGCCGATGACTACCTCGACACACCGATCGACCTGTCGTGGGCGCTGATCAAGAACGCCCCCGCGATATGCGTTCGCCGCGTTACACGACGCGGCTCGAAGAGGTGCCGGTCGTAGGGAGAGCGTGATGTCGGGATTCATCCATCAAGTCGAAATGATATTGGACCCCGTCGCCGCGCCGGAGCGCCTGCGCAGGATCGAGAGCTGGTGTGGGGACTGGCAAATCGGCTTCCGGGTTCTCGATCGCTTTCCAGGGTCCGATACGGTCCGAAGCGCATTCGAAGACCGAGGCTTGGCTCGCGCCTTCGTCGGCCATTTCGGCGGGGTGCTCGTCGACGAGAATGAAATCGAAAATGCCATGGTGGGCGACGCCGCAGCCGAGGACGCTTATGATCGGCTCGCCCGCGAGTATCCAGATTGAACGACCGGCGCGATCATCCGACAACACCGGACGGCAGATACTTCATGGCCGCCGGGAGGCTTTGGCGAGCAACAATCCCGCCCTTCTCCCCGAAGACGGCGATGAATGCTCGCGTGTGAAACATCGTGCCACACCCCGGATCGGTGGCAGGCAGCGTCCTCTCGCATTGTACTTCGTTGTAGCCACTCATTTCAGCGCTCCATCGACCTTAATGACGCAGCGCGGATCGAACCCGCTGTTCTCGCGATCCCGGTGGAGGTTTGGATAGCCGGCCTGATTTGCAAAAATGCGCGTCTTGCCTACCCGATAATCGTGCGATCCATGGTCGTGTCCATGGATCCAGAGCTCAGGCTGAAACTGTTCGATCATAGCGCTGAGATCTGACACGAATGCCGGCGACAGCGCGCTGCCCTGGTGCCTTGGCTGAACGGATTGCGGGTGTGGCGCGTGATGGGTCACCACGACGGTCGGCCCGTCATGCGAAGTTGCCAGTTCGCCGCGAATAAAAGCAAGATCGAGCCGATGCTCTGCCGCGGCGTGCCATGGCATGAAGCGACTGAAGTGTCCGCTCTCCTCGCGGTACCGGATCAGGCGATGGTCATTCAGTTCCTGGCCAGCCGTGATCATCGAGGGTTTGGGAGTTCCGAGCAGTCGATAGTCGGTCCAAAGCGTGCACCCAATGAAGCGGACGCCATTGATGCTGACCACCCGTCGATGCAAAAAGTGAATGTCGGCGTTGTCAGCGACCCTTCTGGCCTCGGCTAGATTCGACTTCATCTCGCTGCGGTAAAACTCGTGGTTTCCTGCGACATAGACGACGGGGCATCCCATTAGGGGACCGGACTCCCTTTGGCGGGCCATCCACTCGATCGCGCCGACAATAGGCTGACCAATGTCGCCAGCAAAAACGGCCACGTTGAATTCTGGCATGGGCGTCGGGAACTCAAATGGCCCGAACTCCAGATGAAGGTCCGAAATCACGAGCAGACGCATTCGCGCACCCGCTCGAGTAGCTGATGGATCTCAGGCGACTGCACTTCGTCAGCGGATATCCGGCGCTCTTCACGACCGTTCACAGCTGCTTCGAAGGCGTCGATAGTCATGGCGTGCATGCCGACGGCCCTCGGCCCCACGATATCTGCCTCTAGGGTGTCACCGATGAACAAGATCCGCTCGGCGCGAAGGCCGAGTTCCTCGCAAACGCAATGAAAGATTTCTGGCTGTGGCTTGATGAAGCCGACTTCAAACGAAAGGACGAGCGCGTCAGGAATACCTGGGAGGATAGCTAGCAGCGGTTCAGCATAAGGCTGGGCCAGATTCGAGCAGACTCCGATGCGCAAGTCAGCCCGTCGGAGCGCTGCCCAAAGCACCGCCATTCCGGGGCGCAGCTGGATAGAAG
>NZ_JBFTLD010000080.1:0-24037 GCF_056396265.1 Allobosea sp. 05T422_2
GTCTTGATGGGCGGATGGTCCGTCGAGCGGGAGGTCAGCCTCAATACCGGCGACGGCTGCGCGAGGGCCTTGGAGAGCGTCGGCTACCGCGTGACGCGAATCGATGTGCAGCGCGATATTGCCGATGTGCTGGATCGGCTGCGCCCGGACGTCGCCTTCAACGCGCTTCATGGCCGCTTTGGCGAGGACGGCACCATCCAGGGCCTGCTCGAGATTCTGCGCATTCCCTACACCCATTCCGGGGTGCTCGCCTCGGCGCTCGCACTGCGCAAGGACAGGGCGAAGACGGTCGTTGCGGCTGCCGGGGTTCCGGTCGCGCGCGGCGTTACCCTGTCGCGCTTCGAGGCCGCCAAGACGCACCCTCTGCCGCCGCCCTATGTGCTGAAACCCGTCAATGAGGGGTCCTCGGTCGGGGTCATCATCGTGAAAAAGGGGCGCGAACATCCTCMGCAGGAAGTGGCGCGGGAGGACTGGCCGTGCGGGGACATGTTGCTGGCCGAGAGCTTCGTCGCCGGGCGGGAGCTGACCTGCGCGATCATGGGCGACAAATCCCTTGGTGTGACCGAGATCCGGGCCGCGACGGGCGAGTTCTACGACTACGATGCGAAATACACGAAAGGTGGTTCGATCCACATCTGCCCGGCTCAAATTTTACCAAAAATTTACCAGCAGATCGAAGAGTGTGCGTTAACGGCGCATCAAGCAATCGGGTGCCGGGGCGTCAGCCGTTCTGACTTCCGCTACGACGACGAGACCGACACTCTCGTCTGGCTGGAGGTCAATACGCAGCCCGGGATGACCGAAACCAGCCTGGTGCCCGAGTTGGCTGCCCACGCGGGCCTGAACTTCGGTGAGCTCGTCAAATGGATGGTGGAGGACGCCTCCCTCGATCGATGAAAGCGGCGGCGGTGCCTGCCCGACGTTCATCGATGCCGGCCGCAGGGCCGCAACTTCTGGTCGGCGAGCGTTCGCGTCGCTGGTTCCGGTCGTCGCGGCGCAGTGCGGTGGCCCTCCCGCTGTGGCAGCGCCTGCCGCAGCGGATCGGGACCTGGCTGGCTCTTGGGTTTCTTGGATTGAGTATCGGGACAGGCTTCGTGCAGGGCGGACATGTCGAAACGATGCAGGAGAACTACGGCGAGCCGCGCCATATGCTGGCGCGCCTGGTCGGGCTCGGCGTCGACAGGGTGACGATCTCTGGAATCTCGGAGCTGTCCGAGATCGAGGTCCTGATCGCTGCAGGAATCGATTCGAAGACCTCGGTCGCCTTCTTCGATGCCGACGAGGCGCGCCGTCGCCTCGAGGCGACGCCGCTGATTCGCCAGGCGACGGTTCGCAAGCTCTATCCCAGCGAGATCGCGATCACGCTGACGGAGCGTGAACCCTTCGCCCTCTGGCAGGTGAAGGGCGACCTTTTCCTGATCGCAGCCGATGGCACGGTCATCGACAAGATGGATGATGGCCGCTTCGCCCATCTGCCGCTCGTCGTCGGCCCAGACGCCAATACCCGCGCCCGTGAATACGTCGCACTGCTCGCCGACGCTGGACCATTGGCGCCGCGCATCCGTGCGGCCAGCCTGATTGCCGGCCGGCGCTGGAACCTCAAGCTCGACAACGGCATGGATATCCGCCTGCCGGAGATCGCGCCGGGGGAGGCCATCAAACGTCTCGCCGGCCTCGAAACGGATTTCAGGCTGCTGGACAAGGACCTGCTCGCCATCGACCTGCGCCAGCCCGATCGGGTGGTGATGCGGTTGACGGAAGAGGGGGCGGCGACCCGCGCCGAGCAGCTCAAGAGCAAGACCAAGAAGAAGGGAGGCGAGGCGTGAACTTCACCTCTCAGGGCCTGACACCACGGATGCGTCCGCTTTCGTCGCGCAAGAGCGCGACCTTGTCGATTCTGGACGTCGGAACGAGCAAGGTGGTCTGCCTGATCGCCGAGCTGAACCCGGCCGAGGCGAACGAGCGGTTGCGCGGGCGCACCCATGTCGCGCGCATCATCGGCATCGGCCATCAGCGYTCGCTCGGCGTGAAGGGCGGCGCCATCATCGATCTCGAAAACGCCGAACGCGCGATCCGGGCCGCTGTCGATGCGGCCGAGCGCATGGCCAAGGTCGAGGTCCAGTCCGTCATCGTCAACCTGACCGGTGGGCGCATCGGCTCGCAGCATTATGCCGCCAGTGTCGACCTGCGTAGCGGCTCGGTCAGCGATTCCGATGTGAAGCGGGTTCTCGCGGTCGCCGCGACGCATGCGATCAAGCCCGGCAAGGCGGTGATGCACGCATTGCCGACCGGATATGCGCTCGACGGCGTGCCGGGCGTGCTTGATCCGCGCGGCCTCGTCGGCGGCAAGCTCTCCGTCGACATGCATGTCGTCGCCAGCGAGGCGGCTGCTGCCCGCAACGTCATGCTGGCGGTCGAGCGTTGCCATCTCGAGGTCGAGGCGGTCGTCGCGTCTCCCTATGCTTCCGGTCTCTCGGTTCTCGTCGACGACGAGGCCGAAATGGGCGTCGTCGTCGTCGACCTGGGCGGCGGCACCACCAGCCTCGGTGTTTTCTCGGGCGGCCATCTGGTCCATGCCGACGCCATTGCGGTCGGTGGCAATCACATCACCATGGACGTGGCGCGTGGGTTGTCGACCCGTGTCTCGGCCRCCGAGCGGCTGAAGACGCTGCACGGATCGGCGATCTCCAGCGCTTCGGACGAACGCGACATGATCTCGGTGCCGCAGGTCGACGATGACGAGCGCGACACCCCGAACCATCTGGCGAAATCGCATCTGATCCGCATCATCAAGCCGCGGGTCGAGGAAATCCTCGAGCTCGTGCGTGACCGGCTCAACGCTGCCGGCTTTTCGGCCCAGGCCGGCCGCCGCGTCGTGCTGACGGGCGGTGCCTGCCAGTTGACCGGTTTGCCGGAGACGGCGCGCCGGCTGCTCGGCGGCCAGGTCCGCACCGGCCGGCCGCTCGGGATCAAGGGCTTGCCGGAGGCTGGCAAGGGACCAGCTTTTGCGACCGCGGTCGGCCTGCTGGTCTACCCGCAGGTCGCTCATGTCGAACATTTCGAGCCTCGCGCGAGCGGCGCTTACTTCGCGACGGGGACGGACGGGTATTTCTCGCGTGTCGGGCGTTGGCTGAAAGACAGTTTCTAAGGGTATCGGGCCGGGCGGCGCGGCGCCGTTCCGACCCAAGAGTAAAATCGTAGCAATCGGGACGGCTCCCGCCAGGCGCCGGACAAGAAATCGAAAGAGGCAACCATGGCGATGAATCTGCAAGCCCCTGACATCCGGGAGCTAAAGCCCCGGATCACCGTGTTCGGTGTCGGCGGAGCCGGCGGCAACGCGGTCAACAACATGATCGAAGCCGGCCTCGATGGGGTCGATTTCGTCGTTGCCAATACCGATGCGCAGGCTCTGGCGCTCTCGCGTGCTTCGCGCATCGTGCAGATGGGCCTGCAGGTCACCGAAGGCCTCGGCGCCGGCTCGCAGCCGGAAGTCGGGCGTGCGGCGGCGGAAGAGGTGATCGACGAGATCCGTGATCACCTTGCCGGCGCGCACATGGTCTTCATCACCGCCGGCATGGGCGGCGGCACCGGCACCGGTGCGGCCCCTGCGATCGCCCGCGTCGCCCGCGACATGGGTATACTGACTGTCGGCGTCGTCACGAAGCCGTTCCAGTTCGAGGGCCATCGCCGCATGCGCATGGCGGAGGCTGGCATCTCGGAGCTGAACGAGGCGGTCGATACGCTGATCGTCATCCCGAACCAGAACCTGTTCCGCGTCGCCAACGAGACCACCGGCTTCGCCGATGCCTTCGGCATGGCCGACCAGGTGCTCTATTCCGGCGTCGCCTGCATCACCGACCTGATGGTCCGCCCCGGCCTGATCAATCTCGACTTCGCCGACGTTCGCGCCGTGATGCGCGGCATGGGCAAGGCGATGATGGGCACCGGCGAGGCGCAGGGCGAGAAGCGTGCGCTGACCGCGGCCCAGGCTGCGATCAACAATCCGCTGCTCGACGATGTCTCGATGAAGGGCGCGCGTGGCCTGCTGATCTCGATCACCGGCGGGCGCGACATGAAGCTCTATGAGGTCGACGAAGCTGCCACCCGCATCCGCGAAGAGGTTGATTCCGAGGCCAATATCATCGTCGGTGCGACATTCGACGAATCGCTCGAGGGCGTCGTGCGCGTCTCCGTCGTGGCCACCGGTATCGACAAGCCGATCAGCACCCAGGCTGAAATGGATGATACCGAAGCCCGTATCGCCCAGGTTGCCGAGCGTCTGAAGGCCGAAGCGCGTCTGCGCAACACCGCAGCCGCACCGCGTGCCGCGGCTCCGGTTCATGCCGAGCCTATGCTGGAGATGCGTGCGCCTGTGAATGTCGAGACCGTGCGCCAGTCGGCTCCGGTGCAGCCGAGCGTTGCGGAAGACATCCGCATCGAACCGGTGCAGCCGCGTCCGGTGATCGCGGCCGCTCCGGTGAGCCAGCCGATGATGCATGAAGAGCCGATGATGCGTCACGAGGACAGCTTCATCGCCCCGGCCCCGGAGCGTGCGGTCGTCCGCCCGACGCGGATGCCGCGGATCGAGGACCTGCCGATGCCGGCGCAGAACCAGATCGCGGCGAGCCGCGGTGCGCAGTCCGTTCCGCAGCCTCCGGCCCAGGCCGACCAGAAGCGCATGTCGCTGATGCAGCGTCTCGCCTCGGTTGGTTTCGGTCGCAAGGATGAGGACGAGGCCCAGCCGCAGGCGCCGGTGCGCCACGCGCCGCCGCCGATGCAGCCTGCCGCTCCGGCGCCGAGCGCTGCCCATGCCGAATACATGCGCCGGCCGGCTGTGCCGGCCTCGCGCCCGGCGCAAGGCCAGCTCGACCAGCTGGGCCGTGCTGCGCCGAATCGCAGCAGCGAAGAGGATCAGCTGGAGATTCCCGCGTTCCTGCGCCGCCAGGCGAACTGAGCGCTACAGCGCCTGCGACAGTTGTAACAGAGCCCGGAGCGAACCCTCGCTCCGGGCTCTGTTTACGTTTGAAAAACCATATACTTCAATGGGATGGTTATTTTTCTCTGATTKAGTTCGCTTGTTACAGAGCGAAAGAAAGCGTGATTTTGTCGGCATCCACCTAAGGCGTATGTTGCGCTTGCCCCAAAGGGGGATGACGGCATCGGCAACCGCCAGGCGCCGCCCAACTGAAGGACCGCAGACGACCGTCAGGCAGCCCGTAGCGTTGTGCAGCCGAGATCGTTAGCGTTCGAGATTGGATACCGGAATGAATTTTGATCGGCAGACCACACTCCGCGCTCCCGTGTCCTTGAAGGGAATCGGTGTTCATTCCGGAGCCCCCGCCGGAATCTGCCTCAAGCCGTCCAACGCGAACTCCGGCATCGTCTTCCTCCGCAAGGAGTCCGAGGGCGGCCCCTCGCACCTGATCCATGCCCGCTACAACAAGGTGAGCGCCGCTGAGCTCTGCACCGTGATCGGCGATCGCGGTGCCGCCTCCGTCGCGACCATCGAGCACCTGATGTCGGCCTGCGCCGGCCTTGGGCTCGACAATGTCCTGATCGAGATCGACGGCCCCGAAATGCCGATCATGGACGGCAGCGCGGCGGAATTCGTCACGGCGATCGAAGATGTCGGCATCGTCACGCTCGGTGCGAACCGCCGTTATCTCAAGGTCCTGCAGCCGGTCCGCGTCGAGAAGGGGCGCGGCTTTGCCGAGCTCGCGCCGTTCGACAGCGGCTTCCGCCTTGATGTCKAGATCGATTTCGACACCCCGGCGATCGGCCGTCAGCGCAAGATCTTCGACCTCGAGCCGGTCGCCTATGCCCGCGAGATTTCGCGTGCCCGCACCTTCGGTTTCATGCGCGAAGTCGAACAGCTCTGGAAGGCGGGTTTCGCGCTTGGCGCCTCGCTCGACAACACTGTCGCGATCGGCGACGACAAGGTGGTCAACCCCGAAGGCCTGCGCTACGCCGACGAGTTCGTGCGCCACAAGGTGCTGGACGCAGTGGGCGATCTTGCGCTGGCCGGCTATCCGATTCTCGGCGAGTTTCGCTCCTATTGCGGCGGTCACCGCATGAATGTGACCGTTCTGGAAGCCTTGTTCGCGGATCGCGCGAATTACGCGATCGTCGAGGCCGAGCCGGTCTATGCGCACCGTGCCGTGCAGATGGCCGTTGCGGCCCCCGCGGCCTTCGCGCCCGATCTGCACTGAGCAGTCGAACAGTTTCGCGCGCGCCTTGCATTCGCCTGCTTTTTATCGAATGCAGCATGGGCCCCGCATGTTCGTAACCTGCCTTTCCCCGGTAGCGTGAGCGCTGCGTCTGAGGTAAAGGCATCCTTCGCCATCTTGCGGTGACGAGCGAAAGAGGACGGACGACGTGAGCGTCATGCGGCTGAATAACCCGACTTCCCAAAGCGCCCGACCGATGCGGATGGGCGTTGCCCTGACGCTCGGCGCCGCCTTGCTGCTCGGCGGCTGCGACACGATGTCGTCGCTCAATCCGTTCGACAAGCCTGAGGTCTACAAGCCGGAAATCATCGCGGATGTGCCGGCCGACAAGCTCTATAACGAGGGGCTGGCTCGCTCTCAGAATGGCGACAGCGAAGGCGCGGTCAAGAAGTTCGAAGAGATCGACAAGCAGGCGCCGTTCTCGCCCTACGCGAAAAAGGGCTTGATCATGGTTGCCTATACGAATTTCCAGGCGGCCAAGTACGAGGACGCGATCACGGCGTCCAAGCGCTTTCTGGCGCAGAACCCCGCCAGCCCTGATGCTGCCTATGCGCAGTACATCATGGCGATGTCCTATTATAACCAGATCCCGGACGCGACGCGTGACCAGGAGCGCACCGAGCGCGCGCTTGCCGCGATGCAGGAGCTGCTCGATCGCTATCCGAAGTCCGAATATGTGATCGACACCCGCGAGAAGATGCTGGTTGCGCGCGATCAGCTCGCGGGCAAGGAGATGAATGTCGGGCGCTACTATCTCGAGAAGCGCAACTATACCGGTGCCGTGAACCGCTTCCGCGACGTCATCACCAAGTACCAGACCACGCGCCATGTCGAGGAGGCGCTGATGCGCCTGACCGAGGCCTATATGGCGATGGGCATCACCAATGAGGCGCAGACTGCCGCTGCCGTGCTCGGGCATAACTTCCCCGACAGCCCCTGGTACAAGGACGCCTATACCCTGCTTCAGAGTGGCGGCCTCGAGCCCCGCGAGGATCGCGGCTCCTATATCAGCCGGTTGTTCAACGGCTTCACCCGTTCGGTCGTCGGCCTCGTCCGCTGAGGCCGGGCAGGTGCACGGCCGGGTGACGGACCGCATGCCACTCCCTTCAATCACGCGCTGAGCGTCATGCTGGCGCAGCTTTCGATCCGCGACATCGTCCTGATCGACCGGCTCGATCTGGCGTTTGGCGCCGGGCTGAGCGTGCTGACCGGTGAGACCGGTGCAGGCAAGTCGATCCTGCTCGACGGCTTTGCGCTGGCGCTCGGTGGTCGCGGCGACGGCGGGCTCGTGCGCCATGGCGAGGCGCAAGGCCAGGTCAGTGCCGTCTTCGACCTGCCGCTCGCCCATCCGGCTCGCAAGCTGGCGCAGGCACAGGAGATCGACACAGACGGCGATCTGATCCTGCGACGCGTGCAATATGCGGATGGCCGGACACGCGCCTTCGTCAATGACCAGCCGGTCAGCGTCCAGATCCTGCGGCTGATCGGCAGCGCCATCGTCGAGATCCACGGTCAGCATGATGACCGGGCCCTGACCGATGCGGCCCAGCACCGCGCCATACTTGATGGTTTTGCCGGCCTCGAAGGACAGGCCGAGATCACGGCGACGGCCAGCGATGTGCTGAAGCGCGCGCGACAGGCGCTGCAGACGCAGCGCATCCGTGTCGAGGCCGCGCGCAAGGAGGCCGACTTCCTGCGCCACGCGGTGGCCGAACTTGGCAAGCTTGCGCCGGAGCCGGGCGAGGAAGATGCACTGGCCAGCCGGCGCCAGGGCATGATGCAGGCGGAAAAGGTGGCGCGGGATCTTTCCGATGCCTATGAGGCCGTCGGTGGCCAGGCTTCCCCTGTCCCCTCTCTTGCGGCGGTGCTCCGCCGGCTGGAGCGGCGGGCTGCGCAGGCACCAGAACTCGTCGATCCCTCGATGGCAGCGCTCAACACCGCGATCGTGGCGCTGGAAGAGGCGGGCGAAGCGCTCGCGGCGGCCATGCGTGCGGCGGAGTACGATCCGCGCGAGCAGGAGCGGGTCGAGGAACGGCTGTTCGCCTTGCGGGCAGCGGGCCGAAAGTTCGACGTTCCCGTCGAGGCGCTTGCCGATCTTGCGGCCAGGATGAGTGCCGACCTTGCCGATCTTGACGAGAGCGAGAGCTCCTTGGCCCGGCTCGAAGCGGAGCTCGCTCGGGCGGAAGCAGATTATCTCGCCAGGGCGCGGGAGCTCTCTGCTGCCCGCGGCGAGGCCGCGCTGCGTCTCGACACTGCGGTCAAGGCAGAACTGCCGCCGCTGAAGCTCGAGCGTGCGCGATTTATTACCCATATCGATCGCGACGAGGATGCGCGTGGTCCGGAAGGGTTCGACCGCGTCGAATTCTGGGTCGAAACCAATCCCGGCACGCGGCCCGGCCCGATGATGAAGGTTGCGTCCGGGGGCGAGCTCTCGCGCTTCATGCTTGCCCTGAAAGTCGTGCTTGCCGAGCGCGGGTCGGCGCCGACCCTTGTCTTCGACGAAATCGATAGCGGAGTCGGGGGCGCGGTCGCGGATGCGATCGGAGAGCGTCTGGCGCGTCTGGCGCGACAGGTGCAGGTCATCTCGGTGACGCACGCGCCGCAGGTCGCGGCCAAGGCTGGACGTCATTTCCTGATTGCCAAATCGGCGCTGGACGATGACGCGGCCTCTCGTACGGTGACGCGCGTGACGCCGCTCGAGGACCGGACACGGCGCGAGGAGATCGCTCGCATGCTTGCCGGTGCCAGCATCACCGAGGAGGCGAGGGCTGCCGCCGCCCGTCTGCTCGACGCTGCTGGCCTGCATGGCGCGGCGGCGCGCGCCTGACCACAGCGATCTGCATTCCCTTTCTGCGAATTCTGCTCTAAGAGCGGCACAGACTGGCTTATGGTGTTATGGCTGCGTTTCGCGCGCCGCGATGCCTGCCTCACGATCTCCCGCGCCGCATCACGCCGCGCGCATGAACTCAAGGCCGATTAACGATGGCATTCCTTCCCACGAGCCCGCCGCTCGCGCGTGCGCTCGCCGAACGCAACTACAATGATCCGACGCCCGTCCAGAACGCCGTTCTGGAAGAGGCGGCGGCCGGACGCGACCTTCTGGTCTCGTCACAGACGGGCTCCGGCAAGACCGTCGCCTATKGGCTCGCCATCGGCGAGACCCTGCTGGAGGGCGCCGAGGTGCTGGGCCGTGCCGGGCAGCCCCTGGCGCTGATCATCGCGCCGACCCGCGAACTGGCATTGCAGGTCCAGCGCGAACTCGCCTGGCTCTACAAGCATGCCGGCGCCCGGGTGATCTCCTGTGTCGGCGGCATGGATCCGCGTCGCGAGGCCGCCTTGCTGGACGAGGGCGCACATATCGTCGTCGGCACACCCGGCCGCCTGCGTGACCACATCGAGCGGCACAGGCTCGATGTCTCGGCGCTCCGAGCCGTCGTCCTCGACGAGGCCGACGAGATGCTCGATCTCGGTTTCCGCGACGATCTCGAATTCATTCTGAAGACGACCCCAGCGGAACGCCGCAGCCTGCTCTTCTCCGCGACCTTGCCCAAGGCGATCATCGCGCTGGCGAGGAGCTATCAACGCGATGCCCTGCGCATCGAGGTGGCCGGCTCGGCAACCGGGCATGCCGACATCGAGTATCGCGCGATCCGTGTCTTCCCGAAGGAAGCCGAGCTCGCTGTCGTCAACCTGCTGCGCTTCCACGATTCGCCCTGCGCGCTGGTCTTCTGCAACACCCGCAATGCGGTCCGCCATCTCGAGGCGATCCTGCTGGAGCGCGGCTTTTCGGCCGTGGCGCTCTCAGGCGAGCTCAGTCAGAGCGAGCGCAACTCGGCGCTGCAGGCCCTGCGCGACGGGCGTGCCCGCGTTTGCGTCGCGACCGACGTGGCTGCGCGCGGCATCGACCTGCCGGGCCTGACACTGGTCATCCACGCCGAACTGCCGAACGATCCAGAGGTCATGCAGCACCGCAGCGGCCGGACGGGCCGCGCGGGCAAGAAGGGGACGAGCGTCCTGCTGGTGCCGCCCTCTCGGCGCCGCAAGGCCGACATGCTGCTCTCCGAGGCCAAGGTCGAGGCCGTCTGGGCCGGCGCTCCGACGCAAGAGGAAATCCGCGCGCTCGATCAGGAGCGGCTTCTGCAGGATCCGCTKCTTACCGGCGAGGCGAGCGAGGATGATGCCGGCATGGTCGAGGCCCTCCTCGCTGGTCGCTCGGCGCAGGAGATCGCGGCCGCCCTGGTCAGGGTCTATCGTTCGCGCCTGCCGGCGGCGGAGGAGGTCGGAGATCCCGGTTTCGGGCGCGACGAGCGCAGGCCGGTGCGCAGCACCGAGGATTACGCCCGTCCGCGCGAGCGTGACCGCGAGCAGGGAGAGAGGCCGCACAAGGCCGGGCCGCGTGGCGATACGGTCTGGTTCCGGCTGAATATCGGCCGCCGTGACGGCGCCGATCCCAGGCAGTTGCTGCCGATGCTCTGCCGTCGCGGCAAGATCACCCGTGACGAGGTCGGCGCCATCCGCATCTTCGACACGGAAACCAAGGTCGAGATCGATGCCGATGTCGCGGAACGCTTCGCGTCGCTGGCGAGCGCGACCGACCGGGACAAGATCGTGATCGAGCCCGTGACCGGCGAAGCCGAACGGCGCCCGGCCAAACCCTTCGCGGAGAAGGCATCCCATACCCGTGCGCCACGGGCCGATGATGAACGGGCGAGCGCGCCGTTCCCTGGCAAGAAGAAGCCTTACGAAGGCAAGGGCAAGCCCTTCGGCGCCAAGGCGCATGGCGGCAAGCCTTATGATCCCGTCCGGCGCGATCGCGAGCCCGTCTATGACGAGAACGCGGTGTTGCGCCCCAGCGAGCGGCCCTTCGAAAAGAAGTCGGGCCCCTCGGATAAGCCCTTCGCCAAGGGCAAGCCCTTTGCCGGCGCCAAGCCCTTYTCTGCCAAGCCCAACCATGGCGGGAAGAGCTTCGGCCATGGCAAGCCGGACGCCGGATTTGCAGGCGGTGAGCGTGGCAAGCCTGCCGGAAAGCCGTTCAAGAGCAAGAAGCCGCGTCGGGACGATCGCTGATCAGGGACGTCGTTCGCCAGCCCTGGCAACAGGGCTTGAGATCATTCAGAAACGCCCCCTCCCAGGCTAGGAGGGGGCGTTTCGCGTTTCGGTGACCCGTCCATCTTGAGCGGTGGGCAGGGAACTCTGTGTCATTTACGTGGCCGAGACCGTAGGGGAGCAGCGCTCGCGAACGGAGATGCGACGGCATGGAATGCGGCTGACGCCAGGACGTGGTCGCGTCCCGGTACAAGGCAAGTCGGGATTGTGTTGAGCCGCCGGTGATCAAGCGCTGAGGATGCTCCCGCCGACGAGCGTCGCTGACATCCGTAATGTTCGCCAACTTGCCGCGACTGGCGCTCCTCGGGCCCGGGGTCAGCGCAAGCCCAGGAAGGACAGGATAGCGAGGACCACGACCACGAGGCCGACGATGTAAATGATGTTGTTCATGAGAAGCCCCCGGCTTTGATCGGGCTGCTGGCGCCCGCATGATTCAGCGTCACCATTCTGCTGTGACGAGAACTGAACCGGTGCGGCGCRCAAAGGTTCCCAAACGGTGTTGGCGGCTGCAGGCGCGATGGAACCCCGAAGGTCGTGTAGGCCGGGCTGCTGAGCGATATCGCGGCCGGGCAGCGTTGAGAGGGAGCCGGATCGCTCCGACACCCTCTTCGGGTGAATTCATCTGCGTTCAGCGGCAGATGGTGACCGGGCGGACCACCGGGCCGACGCCCGGAACGAAACCGCGACGGAACACCTTGTAGCAGCCGCCATAATAGGCGCTGGCGTAGACCGGGCGGTATCCCCAGCCTGGGCGGCCCCAGCCCCAGGGGCGGGGATGACGAAAACCGCGGCCGAAATGGCCATGATGGCCAKGGCCGTGCCAGCCAGGCGCGGCTTGCGCGGAGGTGGCGGTGGCCAGCGAGCCGCCGATGAGGGCGCCGGCGCCGAGAATGAAGGCGGTGGCAAGGCCGGTGAGGATCGTGCGGGCGGTCATGAAATCTCTCCCTTGGCTTTGTGCGAGGCCGCGGGATGCAGCCTCATGACCTTTGGTCGCGCGAGACGCGAGACAGGTTCAAAGCTGCGGGAGATTTTCTGAGGAGCCCGGCGCAACCGGGCCGAACCGGCCCGGTTGCGGAAGACGGGCTATTTCTCCACGACCTTGCGGTAGAGATGCCAGGTGGCGTGGCCGAGGATCGGCATGACCAGGACGAGACCGACCAGCACCGGCAGGCAGCCGAGGATAAGCAGGCCGGTGACCATGAGGCCCCAGATCATCATGACGCGCGGGTTGGCTTCGACCGCGGCAACCGAGGTGCGGATCGCCGTTGCCACATCGACATGCTTGTCGAGCACCAGCGGGAAGGAGATCACGGTCATTGAAAAGGCGGCAATCGCGAAGAGCGCGCCGAGCGCGTTACCGACGATGATCATGGTCCAGCCGTTCGGTGTCGTCAGTACGTCGCCGAGGAAGTCGCCGATCGAGGTCCCCGGCATGCCGCCAAGAAGCCAGCGATAGATCAGCCAGGCGGAGAGCAGCCAGGTGATGAAGAGCCCGGTCAGTAAGGCTCCGAGTGCAAGGATCGTCCCGATCGAGCGGGATTTCAGGATCGCGAAGGCGTGCGCCCATGAGGAGTTCATGCCGCGTTCCCGGCGTCGGCTGATCTCGTAGAGGCCGATGGCCGCGAAGGGGCCGAGCAGGGCAAAGCCGGACAGCAGAGGGAACAGCAATGGGAAGATGTTGTAGCTCACGGTGAGCTGAGCGATGACGACGCCCGCGATCGGATAGATCAATGCGATGAAGACGAGATGGCTCGGCTGGGCCATGAAGTCCTCGTAACCGCGCCAGAGCGCGTCGCGCAGATCGGCCGTGGTGATGGTGCGCACGCGCGGCTCAATGACGGGCTTGGCAGGCGCATTCGTCTTGCGGTCAGCATTGGAGATCATGCTGTCGAGATTGGCCATTGGCAGTCCTCCCGGTTCTGGCCCGGTGCGCAATGGCGGTCCTGACGCGATCCTTGGGTCAAGTCGCCGAAGGCGTCGAGCATCCAATTCCAGCGCCACCATTATACGCCTGATGACGGAACTTGTCGCAAGCCCGTGCGAACACGATGGTGAGACGCGCGCAGGCGATGGTCTTTCTCGACTCCAGCAACTCGCCTAAGACAACGGTCATGAGCGAAGCCGAACCCCTACCCGTCGAAGACCTGACGCCCCGCCAGGCGCGCGCCGAGCATAAGCTGCTGGCCGCCGAGATCGCCGAGGCCGACCGCGCCTATTTCCAGGAGGATGCGCCCATCCTCGACGATTCCGCCTATGACGCGAAGCGTCGGCGGCTGGTTGCGCTGGAAGAGGTGTTCGCGGAACTGAAGGGCAATGAGGCGCTCAGCGACAAGGTTGGCGCCAGGCCGTCCTCGAAATTCGCCAAGATCCGCCACCGCGTGCCGATGCTCTCGCTCGCCAATGCGTTCTCGGATGAGGACGTCGCGGATTTCGCGATGCGTATCCGCAGCTTCCTCGGGCGCAAGGATGATGCCGGGCTCGCCATCACGGCCGAACCCAAGATCGACGGGCTGTCGCTGTCGCTGCGATACGAGAAGGGCGAACTCGTTTCCGCGGCCACGCGTGGCGACGGAGAGGAGGGTGAGGATGTCACGCTCAATGCCCGCACCATCTCGGAGATCCCGCACAAGCTCGTCGGGGACGATGTGCCGGAGGTCGCGGAAGTCCGCGGCGAGGTCTATCTCGGCCATGCCGATTTTGCGGCCATCAATGATCGCCAGCGCGAGAAGGGCGAGCGCGAATTCGCCAATCCGCGCAATGCTGCAGCCGGATCGCTGCGCCAGCTCGACGTCTCGATAACCGCCGCGCGGCCGCTTCGTTTCTTTGCCTATGCCTGGGGCGAGATGTCGGAACTGCCAGCCGCGACCCAGTTCGGCGTGGTCGAAGCCTTCCGACGCTGGGGCTTCAAGACCAACCCGCTGATGCGCCGCTGCGAGCGTGTCAGCGAGCTCCTGGCGCATTACCGCGCGATCGAGGCCCAGCGCGCGACGCTGGGTTACGATATCGACGGCGTGGTCTACAAGGTCGACGATCTCGCGCTCCAGACCCGGCTCGGCTTCGTCGCGCGTGCGCCGCGTTGGGCGATCGCGCATAAATTCCCGGCGGAACTGGCGACCACCCTTCTCGAGGCGATCGACATCCAGGTCGGGCGCACCGGCGCGCTCAGCCCGGTTGCGCGGCTGCGCCCGGTTACTGTCGGTGGTGTCGTCGTCACCAACGCGACCCTGCATAACGAGGATTACATCCGGGGCTTCGATTCCAAGGGCCAGCCGATCCGCGACGGCGCCGATATCCGAGTCGGCGACACGGTGACGGTGAAGCGGGCCGGCGACGTGATCCCGCGCGTCGAATCCGTTGATCTCGGCAAACGGCCGGGGGATTCGCAGCCCTATGTCTTCCCGACGCTGTGTCCGGTCTGCGGCAGCCATGCGACGCGCGAAATCAACCCGCGCACGGGCAAGGAAGATGCGGTGCGCCGCTGTACCGGGGGGCTCATCTGCTCGGCGCAAGCTGTCGAGCGGCTGAAGCATTTCGTCTCCCGCGACGCGCTCGACATCGACGGGCTCGGCGACAAGCAGATCGAGTTCTTCCATGCCGATCCCGACCTGTCGGTACGGGAACCCGCCGACATCTATACGCTGGCGGCCCGCGACGCTGCCAATCTCAAGAAGCTGAAGGACAAGGAAGGCTTCGGCGCGCAAAGCGTGAAGAAGCTCTTTGATGCGATCGAGGACCGGCGCGCGCCACCGCTCAACCGCTTCGTCTTCGGACTTGGCATCCGCCATGTCGGTGAAACCACGGCACGGTTGCTGGCGCGGCATTACGGATCGTTCGAGGCCCTGCGCGAAGCAGCGACCGCTGCTGACCCGCAATCCCCCGAGCGGCAGGCGCTCGATGCCATCGACGGCATCGGCCCGACCGTCGTCGAGGCACTGGTCGAGTTCTTCGCCGAGGCCCACAATCAGGAAACGCTCGACCGGCTGCTGGCGCAGGTGACGCCGCAGCCGCTGGAGGCGGTCGCTTCGACGAGTCCGGTCGCCGGCAAGATCGTCGTCTTTACCGGCGCGCTGGAGCAGATGACCCGTGACGAGGCCAAGGCCATGGCCGAGCGGCTGGGCGCCAAGGTCGCGGGTTCGGTCTCGTCGAAGACCGACCTGCTGGTCGCCGGACCCGGAGCTGGTTCGAAGCTCAAGGACGCCGCGAAGCACGGGGTCAAGGTGATCGACGAGGCCGGCTGGTTTACCCTCGTGCGCACCTGAAGCTGCTTGCCATCGGCTTGTTTCGTCGCGGCGCTCCCGCCGTGACGAGACTGTCTAAGCGGGACACGAGCTAAGGCGATCAGCGGCGATGTTGGTGGCGATGACTGTTTGGGGTACCGGTGTTCTGCGGAATGCCGACGACGCCCTTTACACCGCCAACCACGCCTCCGGCGACTCCGCCAACGACCGCTCCTGCAACGCCAACGACCGCTCCTGCAACGCCGCCGACCGCTCCGGCCGCTCTGTTGCCGATATCGGCGCCTTGGGCAGCACCACGCGGCACGCCCTGAGCGCTCGCTGTCAGAGGTAAGGCGAAGATCGTGAGAGCCATTGCGCCGGCGAAAGCGAGACATCTGGTTGTCATGATAATGGTGTCCATTCGGATCACAGCGCCGCCCAGCGGGCACTCGGCGGTCGAAGGGAAAACCGCTTCCTCGGCACATAGTTCCGGCCGTCTTGCCGATTCCGTACCCATTTCATCGGGGCGATCTAGAGTGACGGCGAGGCCCGGTGTGCGCCAGGCCCTAACCCAAACTCACAGAGGCTTGCGTTACGTGCCGCCGAACTGCTGCGGCGGCGCCGAGCCCGGCCGCGGACCGCCGTCGAAGGCCGCCAACCCGTCCGTTTCCGCCGCTCGGAAGTGGCTTGGCGGCGCACCGATGACGCGCTTGAAGGCGCGGCTGAAGGCGGCCTCCGATTCATAGCCGAGCCGGCGCGCGACAATGGCGATTTTCATCCGGTCGCGGACGAGCCATTGCCGGGCCTGATGCATCCTGACCTGCACGACATAACGGGCCGGCGTCTCGCCAACGACGCTGGCGAAGCGCTCGGCGAACGCGGAGCGCGACGCGTGCATGACTCCGGCAAGCGCCTCGACGGTCCAGTCCTCGCTGGGATGGAGATGGATCGCGGCCAGGACCCGCCCGATATCGGGATCGCGCGCCGCGGCGACCCAGCCGGTCGAATCACCGCAACCCCGTTCGACCCAGGAGCGGATCAGCGCAGCGGCGACGACGTCGGCCAGGCGGGTGAGGATGCTGCCGGCACCGACCCGGTCCAGCGCGAGCTCGCAGGCCATGGTCGTGAGCAGGGGCGGGATGCCCGGTTCGTTGGCCGCGAGCTCGTGCAGCCGCATCAGTTCCGGCATCATCCGCAACAGCGGGTGCTGGCCATCGACGTTGAAGCTCATGCTGCCGCTGAAGAACATGGTCTGTTCACCGTCGCCACCACCGCGCGCCTCGGCGATGTCGCCGCAGACGGTCTGGAGCTGGCATTGTCCGAGCGGCTTGGTGCAGGCGCCGGGCGCGCTCGCCAAGGCGTGCTCGGCACCGCGCGGCAGCAGTACTGCATCTCCCTGCTCGAGGCGGATCCATTCGTTCTCCGGCGTTCGTAGCCAGCAGCCGCGCTCGGCGGCGAAGTGGAAGCGCGCCGCCTGCTGCGCCGGAAAGAGCAGGCCCCAAGGGGCGGTCATCTGGAAACGAGCATAGTCGACGCCCTCCAGCCGCAGGCCACGGAGCATTTCTGTCAGCGGATCGGTCATGGATTCCTGGACGAATAGTCAAGCATTCCGGATTTCCTAACATGGAAGCTCCAGAGCGTCATCTCTACTTGTCTGGTCCGACGTCCTGGAGACCGCCATGTCCGATTCCCTTTCCGCTACCGCGGACCCGCAATTCATCCCTGCCGAGATCGAGGAACGCACCGAAGCGGCGTGGCCGGCGATCTTCTCGCTCACCATGGGCGTGTTCGGGCTGGTCACGGCCGAGTTCCTGCCGGCAAGCCTGCTGACGCCGATCGCTGCCGACCTGGGCATCAGCGACGGGGCAGCTGGGCAGGCCGTAACGGCGACCGCCGTCATCGGCGCGGTCGCCGGTGTCGCGACTGCGATCATGACGAGAAGTATCGACAGGCGCATCGTGATGTGGGCGCTGACGTCGCTGCTGGTGGTGTCGAGCCTGCTGGCTGCGGTCGCCACGGGGCTGACGACGCTTCTGTTCGCGCGCCTGCTGCTCGGCATCGGCCTCGGCGGCTTCTGGTCGATGGCGGCGGCGACCGCGATGCGGCTCGTCCCGGCAAGGCTGCTGCCGCGGGCGATGTCGATCATCTTCACCGGCGTCTCGGTCGCGACGGTCAGCGCCGCGCCGATYGGCGCCTATCTCGGCGAGGCGATCGGCTGGCGCGCCGTCTTTGTCATTTCGGCCGGCATCGGGGCGGTGACGCTGCTCGCCCAGGTGTTGACGTTGCCGAAGCTGCCGCCGCTGGCGGCGCCAAGCATCGGCACTCTCTTCGAGCTGCTGGGGCGGCCGAGCATCCGGCTCGTCCTGTTCGCGGTGCTGGTGATCATCTCCGGGCACTTCGCCGGATTCACCTATGTCCGTCCCTTCCTGGAGCAGGTACCGCTTCTGAAGGTCGAGGCGATCTCGCTGGTTCTGCTGGCCTATGGCGTCGGCGGTTTCTTCGGCAATTTCGCTGGCGGTGCCGTGGTCGCACGCAGCGTCAAGGCCGCCGTCGTGCTGGGCTCGCTCGCGATTGGCCTGGCGGCGCTCACGCTGCTCCTCTTCGGGGCTTCGACCCTCGTGTCGGGGTTCGCAATTGCGCTCTGGGGCTTCGCCTTCGGCTTCCTGCCGGTCGGCATCCAGACCTGGACGGTGCGCGTCGCTGCCGATCAGGCTGAAGCCGCGGGCGGCCTTCTCGTCGCTGCCTTCCAGGTCGCTATTGCGGGCGGGGCGATCTTCGGCGGATTGCTGGTCGACCATCTCGGCGCGTTGGGCGCCGTCGGCTATCTCGCCACCGCGACGCTGCTCGGTGCTGCCCTCGTCCTCGGTCTGGGCCGCGAGCCACCGGCTGCCAGCGGCGCGGCGTCGGCCATGGCCGGCTGAGATCGGATGGCGACGGTCCGCGTGATCGTCGCCATCACTTTTCTTCAAGACATCAGGGCCGGTATTCGCTGTATCCTGGCGGCATGGAATTGATCAGCCAAGGCGAAGCGCTGCTGGACACTCCGCTGCTGGCGGGGGAGCAAGCCCGCATCTTCACGGCCTCACGTTTCGCGGGGCTGGAATGCCTGTCGGCGAAGTTCCAGACGCATTCCTATGCCCCGCACGCGCACGAGACCTATGCGATCGGCACKATCGAAGCGGGCTGCGAGATCTGGCATGCACGGGGCCAGCGGCTTTATGCCCATGCCGGCGACATGGTTTTCAACCATCCGCTCGATGTCCATGACGGCCTGCCGCATGCCGGCGGCTATCGCTACCGGATGACCTATCCGACCGTCGAACTGATGCAGGAGGTTGCGGCCTCGCTGACCGGATTCGAGGTGCTTGGCACGCCGTTCTTCGCCGAACCCTGCGTTCACGACCCGGAGGCTGCGGCGCTGTTTTCTGCCGCGCACCGTCTGCTGGAGGAAAGCGGCGATGCCCTGGCGGGTGAAGAAGGGCTCTTGCGCGCCTACGCCTTTTGCCTGGCGCGCCATGCCGATCTTTCGGTGCGTCCGCTCGGGCGCGAGCGCGGGCCGATCGCCGAGGCCCGTGCGCTGCTCGAGCAGCGCTATGACGAAGACCTTTCACTGGCTGAAATGGCGCGGCGTTGCGGGTTGCCACGACATCATCTGATCCGTGCCTTCCGCCGCGAGACCGGCCTGACGCCGCATGCCTATCTCGTCGACATCCGTGTCCGCCGCGCGCGGGATCGCCTGYGTCGCGGCGAGATGCCTGGCGACGTTGCGGCGGCGACCGGCTTTTGCGACCAGGCGCATCTGACCCGCGCCTTCAAGGCGCGGCTCGGCGTCACTCCGGGCGCCTTCCGCGCTGCCCATCTGGCCTGAAGGGCTGTTTGCATGTCCATCCTCGACGATGCCCGTCTGGGCTTCAGCGATATCTGGCCGGCCGCCCTGGCTGCGGTCCCGATCGGCCTGCTCTTTGGCGCGCTCGCGGCCGGCAAGGGCCTCTCGCCGCTGGAGGTCTTCGTCATGGGGGCGCTGGTCTTTGCCGGCGGGGCCCAGTTCGCTGCGGTCGAACTCTGGGCGAGCCCGGCGCCTGTCTTCGCCATCATTTTCTCGACCCTGCTGATCAATGCCCGCCACGTGCTGATGAGCGCGTCGATTGCACCAAAGCTTGGGCGTTTCAGCACGGCCCAGAAGCTGACGGGCCTGTACTACATGGCTGACGAGAACTGGGCGCTGGCGGAGAAGCGAGCCCGGCTGCGGCAGCTCACGCCGGCCTACTGGTTCGGCATGATCGTGCCCTTCGTCTCATGCTGGCTGACGACGACGACTGTGGGCGCAACGGTCGGCGCGGCAATGGGCGACCCGCGCAGGCTCGGAGCCGACTTTGCCTTCACCGCGCTGTTCATCGCGCTGGTCGCTTCGTTCTGGAAGGGCAGGGTGACGTTCTGGACGGTGGCGGCTGCCGGTATCGCATCGGCGCTGACCTACAAGTTCGTCGGGCCACCCTGGCATGTCGCGGCGGGGGCGCTGAGCGGTCTGCTGGCCGCCTGGCTGGCTGCGGGGACGGAGCCAGACGTGGTTGCGGAGGGCGTGAAGTCGTGACACTCGACACGCTGAATCTCATCGCCATCCTGGGCATGGCGGCCGTCACCTATCTGACGCGGATCGCCGGACTGGCGCTGGCGGGGCGGCTCGATCTGTCGCCACGCGCGCAGGCAGCCTTCGACGCCATTCCGCCGGCCGTGCTGGTGGCGGTCATCGCGCCGAGTGCGCTGGCGACCGGCTGGCCGGAGACCGGAGCCGCACTCCTCGCCGCACTCGCTGCAACGCGGCTGCCGCTGCTGGCTGTCGTTGCCGTTGGGGTGCTGGCCGTGGTCGGGCTGAGGATGGTGATCTAAGGACATGACCTGAAGCCGCCGTCATGGTCGGGACGAGCCCAGCGATGGCGGCGGTGTCACTGCAGTGGTCGGCGTCTATAGCGGCCTGCAGGCGGCTTCCAGCCAGGCCCTCGCTTCGCCCTCCAATCGCGGGCTGAGCTTGGCCCAGACTTGCGCGTGATAGGCGTCGATCCAGGCGATCTCACCGGCATCGAGCAGCGAGCGCTCGATCAGCGCCCGTTCATAGGGGCACCAGGTGATGGTCTCGAAACCATAGATCGTGCGGTCGCCGCCGGGGATCTTCCGCTCCTCGACTACGATCAGGTTCTCGATGCGGATGCCGTACTCGCCCTGCTTGTAGTAGCCGGGTTCGTTGGAGAGGATCATGCCCGGCTCCAACGGCGTCGTGCCGAGCTTGGAGAGCCGCTGCGGCCCTTCATGCACCGAGAGATAGCTGCCGACGCCGTGGCCGGTGCCGTGATCGAAATCGAGACCGGCCTGCCAGAGCGGCAGGCGGGCCAGTGCGTCGAGCTGCGCGCCCGACGTTCCCTTGACGAAGACCACGCGCGAGATCGCCAGATGGCCCTTGAGCACGCGTGTATAGCGATCGCGCATCTCGGCGGTCGGGGTACCGACTGCAATGGTGCGGGTGATATCGGTGGTGCCGTCCTCGTACTGCGCTCCGGAATCGACCAGGAAGATGCCGGGTTCGAGCCGGCGATTGCTGGATTCCGTGACGCGATAATGGGGCAGGGCGGCGTTGGGGCCGGCGCCGGCGATGGTGGTGAAGGAGACGTCCTTGAGCAGGCCGGTTTTCAGGCGTTCGGATTCCAGTGCGGCGACCGCGTCGATCTCGGTGAGTTTGCCCTTCGGCGCCTCGCGCGCGAGCCATGACAGATAGCGCACCACGGCTGCGCCATCGCGCAGATGCGCGGCGCGGGTCCCGTTGAGCTCGGCTTCGTTCTTCCTTGCCTTCATCAATGCGATCGGGTCGGCGCCGGCATCGGGTGTGCCACCGGCATCGCGGATCAGGGTGGCGAGTGCGGAGGCGGCCGTCGCCTGATCGAGCCGGACCTTGGCCCTGGCCTTGCCTAGCGCCTCGAGTTGCCTTTCGAGTGCCGCCGGCGGGGCGATCTCACCGACCGCACCGATGGCGTCGCCCGCCTCGTTCGTGATCTTCTCGGGTGCAAGGAAGACGGTCGGGCGCCCCTCGCGCGGGACGATGCCATAGCCCAGCGGCAGGGGCGTGTGCTCGACGTCACCGCCGCGGATATTGAAGGTCCAGGCGAGGGCATGCGGGTCGGAAATGACCAATGCGTCCACCTTGGCCTTGGTCAGCGCTTCCTGGATGCGTGCAAGTTTGCTGGCGGTGGTCTCACCGGCATAGTCACCGCGATGGGCCTTGACCGCCGCGGCTGGAGGGGCCGGGCGATCGCTCCAGAGGGCGTCGATCGGGTTCCGCGAAACGGCGGTCAGTGTGCCGCCGGCAGCCGCGACCGCCTTCTCGAGCTTCGCGACGCCATCGACGGTGTGTAGCCAGGGATCGTAGCCCAGCCTCGCCCCTGCAGGCAGGTTCGTTTCGATCCAGCGTTCGAGCGGGGTCTCTTCCATCTTCACTGGCGCAACGACCTGCGTGTCGGTCTGCTMGGCCGATTGGATCGTGTAACGGCCGTCGACGATCAGGACTGCCTTGTCGGTCAGCACGACGGCATTGCCGGCCGAGCCGGTGAAGCCGGTGAGCCAGGCGAGCCGCGCCATATGGGCCGGAACATATTCACCCTGATGCTCGTCCGCGCGCGGCACGATGAACCCGTCCAGGCCTTGTGCAGCCAGCGCCTTGCGCAGGGCCGCGACGCGGGGCGCGACTTCGGCCGGATTGCTCGGTTCGGAAAAGGACTGGAAGCGGCAGGTCGGCAAATTGTGCGCGGGCGATTMGGTCATGGCGGGTCCAAACATGGCGATACCCGCCATCGTCGCGTCAGAACCGGCGGAAGGCCAGCGCAAATGCGACATCCTTGCCTGCTTTGTCGGCAGGCCCTCATAGCCGACGTTTTGGGCGTTTTGCCTCTTCGCTATGCGGTGGGCGTCAAATGTTAATGAAAATTTGGGGTACGCATGCGTCATGCGCATATCTCGCATCTGCGAAATCATCTTCTCGCAAGTGCGAAGAAGTACCACTTTGGTTGCATAAGAGAACGAGGAAGCGACCGGGACTGTCCTTCGTTTGGAATGAGGAGATGGACCTGTGACCTATGTATTGAATGCGACCGAAGCCCTGCCTGCCGCCAAAGCCATGAACACGGCGGGTCTGAGCTTCTGGCAGCGCCTCTATGTCGCAATGATCGAAAGCCGTCGCCGCTCCGCCATCCGTGAGCTGCGCGCGCGCTCCTACCTCGTCAACGAGGCGGAGATCGTGCTCGGCGGCTTTCCGCAAACGGCGCTGAAGAACGACGCCGCGCTTCCGTTCAACCGCTGATCTTTAGCGCCGCGCCCGAAGAGGCCGCCCGCGCTCCAAAAAGGACCAAGACCATGATCGCCATCGTCAAGCACGTCTTCGAATGGGTCGTCGATACGGCCAAGTTCACCGCCGCCGTCTGGCATGACGCTCGCGCCCTGCAGGCCGAGGCGGAACAGAAGTACGGCCACATCGCCTTCTGAGCCTGAGCTCGGAGCGACAACACCCTCTTTGGGTGGCTGGCCTAGTAGGGGCGGCGCGGTCTTGGGGCCGCGCCGCCCCTTTTCATGACGAGGGTGGCCCAACCCTCGCGCAGGGACTGGCGCGCCAGGAACAGGCCCTGGTGCCGGTAGGTCGAGACGATCCCGGCGACATCCATCGCCAGAAGCCCGGAGAGGATCAGGGTTCCGTCCCGCGCCAGCACGCGCGCGAGCGACGGGGCGAGACGCTTCAGCGGGCCGGCCAGAATATTGGCGAAGACCAGATCGAAATGGTCGGGCCGGTTTGCCTTGGCGTGGAGCAGGCCGGGCGCGACATAGAGATCGAGCGCCCCTGGCGCGTGGTTGACGCGAGCATTGCGCGCTGCGACTTCGACTGCGACGGCATCGATATCGCCGGCGACGACGCGGCGCTTCGTTTGCATCGCCAGTGCGAGCCCCAGAATCCCGGTGCCGGTGCCGACATCCAGGCCGCGCAGCGGGCGGCGCTTCTTGAGTTCGGCATCAAGCGCCAGCAGGCAGCCGGCGGTGGTGCCGTGATGGCCGGTGCCGAAGGCGAGCGCCGCCTCGATCTCGATCGCGACATCATTCACCCGCACCGTGCCGCGGTCATGCGCGCCATGGACGAGCACGCGCCCGGCCCGCACGGGCTTGAGCCCGTCGAGGCTGGTGGCGACCCAATCCTTCTGGTTGACGGTGGTGAAGGGGGTTGAATCGATGCTGTCGCCGACGATCGGGCGCAGCATGTCACGCACCGCGTCTTCATCGGGATGGGTCGCGAAATAAATCTCGACCTTCCACGGCGCGCTGAGCGAGAGCGTGGTGACGCCGTCCTCGATCTCAAAGGAGGAAATAGCCGTCTCGGTCGGATCGAAGATCTCGCCGAGCAGTTCCGTCAGCGCGCGCGCCTTGTCGCCGCTGGTTGAGAGTTCGAGCACGGTCGCGACC
>NZ_JBFTLD010000081.1:0-23686 GCF_056396265.1 Allobosea sp. 05T422_2
ATGGTGACCGCGAGTTCGGCCTCGGCGACATCAACCCGAGCTTCTTCTTCTCGCCGAAGCAGCCGACGCACGGCATCATCTGGGGCATCGGGCCGACCTTCGTATTCCCGACCGGCACCGACAAGACCCTCACCAGCGGCAAGTACTCGGCGGGCCCGGCCTTCGTTGCCCTGGCGATCGAAGGGCCCTGGGTCGTCGGCGTCCTCGCCAACAATGTCTGGTCCTTCGCGGGCAAGAGCAACCGCAGCGCGGTCAATGCGATGACGCTCCAGCCCTTCGTGAACTACAATTTCCACGGCGGCTGGTATCTGACCTCGTCTCCCATCATCACCGCCGACTGGGAAGCCGGCCACGGCGACCGCTGGACGGTGCCGATTGGAGGCGGTTTCGGGCGCGTGTTCAAGATCGGCCATCAGGCCATCAACGCGCAGCTTGCAGCCTATTACAATGTCGCAAAGCCCAGCGGCGGCGCCGACTGGCAACTCCGGGCCCAGGTGCAGTTCCTGTTTCCGAAATAGCCCGGCGAACACGCCGCATCGAACGTTCAACCCAGTACCGTTCTGGTTAGGGCTGCACCATGGCAGCCGCGACTGGTTCGGCCCATTCCTCACTCCCCCTCGCATGGTTTCGCGAGGCTAGCCCAGCAGGAACCGATACCCGCTTGCAATCAGCAGGCCGCGCGCCGGCAATCCTTTTTGATGAGGCAACGCTTCCCCGCGGTTATTGCTGGCCAAGGCCGGAATAATAGGCAGCAATCATCGCGATCTCTGCGCTCGTCAGCTGGCGAGCGATGGAGCGCATTTGCTCCCTGATGTCATTGCGGCGGCTCTCCGTGGCAAAGGCCTGCAGTTCCTGTTCGAGATAGGCACGCTGCTGGCCTCGCAGGCTCGGAGCGCCAATCGTCAAGCCGAGCGGTCCGTGACATGCCGCACAGGGCGCCATGYCTCGCCGGGGATCGCCGACTTCGATCAGGGTTCGGACGTTGGAGGTCGCTGGATCGCTCTTTTCCGGAGGCCCGGCAACGGGGAGCGAGAGCGACGCAAAGTGCTTCGCGAGATCGAAAACATCCTGCTCCGACAGGGATGAGACGAATACTCCCATTACCACCGGGTTGCGCTTGCCGCTCCGGTAATCCGCGAGCTGCTTGTAGATCGCGTCCGCGCTCTGACCGACGAGATTTGGGAAGGCCGCGTCAGTGCTGATGCCGTTCAGGCCGTGGCAGTTGTTGCAGTTGACCGCAAGCGCTGCACCGCGCGCCGCGTTACCTTGCGCAAGCTGCTGTCGCGTCGAGGCGGTCCAGGCAACCGTCGAAGCGGGCTGTGCGGCTATCGCGACGGGAGCCCGCGCACTTGCGTTGGGCAGGCCGACTGCACGGCAAATCACGCTCCAGAGATCGAGACCTTCGGCGCCCCTCTGGACGGATGGCAACCATATGAAGCCGATCAGCACCGCGACGATGAACAGCGCGACGGTGGCGCTGATCCATACGGCGAACCGGGAATCGCGCGATGCTTGGCGCCCCCCGCTGCTCATCGTACCTGGCTCGAATAGGCAGGAACGCTCGTCCTGTTCAGGAAAAGAAACTGGGCCAGTGGATAGCCATAATTTGCGGCGGTCAGGGCCACGACCAGCAGCGTCCAGACCCCGAAACTGTTCAGGGATTTGGGCAATCGGAGAGGAGGATTGACCGCAAGGGAAAATCTCAGCGGCGGGATCGCGGCTTTCGGCGCACGATGAGATGCGACCAGCACGCCCACGAGCAGCATCGCCGAGACCACAAGAATGAAGCCGCCGACCGTCGACACGCTCACCCAGATCGCCTGAGGCGCGAGTGCAGAATTGGTGAAGTCGAAATAGGCCATGCGCCGCGGCTGTCCCATGACACCGACCAGATGCCAGGGTAGCGTGACGACCATCATGCCGACGAACCAGGTCCAGAGCTGCAGCCGGACGAGATGCGGCGATGCGAGCGGGCGACCGGTCAGGCGCGGCCAGAGTTCATAGGCAATCGCGAAATACATGATCACGATCGCCCCCCCGTAGATCAGGTGGAAATGCCCGGTGACCCATTGGGTGTTGTGGATCGTCAGGTTGAGCGCATAGCTCATGTTGATCAGGCCGCTGGCCCCACCCATGCCCAGCATGACCAGCGAAAGCACCGAAGCCAGCACCAGTGGGCGGTCCCATGGCAGAACGGCGATCCAGCCGAAAAGACCGCGCCCGCCCCGCAGGCGGCCCGCGATTTCGAGAGACGCGCAAATGGTGAAAATCGTGAGCAGCGTGGGGACCGCCACCATTCCCGTGAAGACCGCATGGAGAAACTTGAAGCCGGCACCGATCTGCGGATCGGCGAAGAGATGATGAAGGCCGATCGGCATCGCGAAGATCAGCAGTTGCAGGAAGGCGATCCGGCCCATCTTGTCGCTGTAGAGCCGGCCGCCGGCGGCCTGCGGCAGCAGCACGTAGAAGGCGATATAGGTGGGGATCAGCCAGAAGTAGACGATGGCATGCAAGGTCCAGGAGAACAGCAGACGCGCAAGGGCGGGGTCGATCGTGTCCGTCCAGCCGAAGGCATTGGGCAGGATCAGAAAGACGATCTCCGCCCCGACTCCCAATGACGTCCAGGCCCAGAGCAATGCGCCGGCCGTGGTGGCAAACATCGCCAGCGGAACCGGGAGATCCGGATAATCACGCTTCCAGCGCCTGAAATGCGAGATCATCAGGCCGACCCAGATCMATGAACCGATCACCGCAATCAGGATGCCCAGGTAGTAATACGGGCTGCCCAGCAGCGGTGGATAGAAGGTGTAGAGAACAGTCGCCTTGCCGGCCGCCACGGTCGCGATCGCCAGCACGCCCCCGGCGATCACCAGTCCGAGAGACGCCCAGGCAAGCCGCGCCCCGTGCATCGGCCGGCCGAGCGACACCGCGCAGACCGCATAGCCAAAGCCCATCGCAACGAGCGTCGGGAAGACATAGGCGAGCGAGGTGCCGTGCGCCGTGACCGCCCGGTAGTAGAGTTCCGGGTCTATCCACCGATGCAGCGGGCTACGCACCAGCATCTGCCAGGCGCCGAGCGGAATCATGACGGCGAAGACCGCGAAGGCGGTCCAGAAATGGGCGAGCACGAGGCGGTTGCTACCCTGCACAGGACGCTCGCAATCTGCCGCCATAGGATCGGGCGAATTCGAGGCGATCGACGACCTTCACCCGCGCCCACATGCCCTGGTGCCCAACGCTGCAATATTCCTGGCAAGGCATCAGGTGTTCGCCGGGCCGCTCGAAGCGCGTACGCGCCTCGGAGACAAACCCGGGCACCACCATGCTGTTCACATTCGTGCCGGCGATCAGGAAGCCATGCACCACGTCGGGGCTGGTGACGCGGAAAACCACCCTGGTCTCGGTGGGAACGACGATGCAGGCCGGCACGAACGAATATTGCTCGGCGACGACGCGCACGACCACCGATTGATCCGCCACGACCTCGGTGCCCAGATTGGTCTCGACAAACTCCCCGGCGAGATGGAGGCGATCCGCATCGATCGTTTCGACATTCGACGGGGGTTGCACGGCCCAGTGCACGCCGTTGAACGTGATCACCGCAAGCACGAGGACCATGACCCCGGTGACGACCCAGGCCCATCTTCGTTCGGATTCGCCTGTCAGATCAGTCAACAGCGCCTCGCGGGAGATAGATGAACAGGAGGAAGGCGAACCAGATGACGAGGATGGCGGCCACCGCCAGGCCGGCAACGGCCATGGCGCCGCTCACGCCTTCTGCGGCGACCCTTCGGATTTCGTCGGGGCTGCCCACGATGGCGACGTTTTCACGCCGAAAAGCGGAGGAGACGTAGTCCTCTCCTTCGTGATCCTGTGCTTCCACGGTGCTCATCCCGCTATCTCGCTTTCGCCAGGCGCATAGCCGCCAGAACTTTGGCCGCTCTGAACGGCACCGATCGCAAGCGCACGCCGGTCGCGTCGAAGACCGCATTCGCTATGGCCGAGGGCACGACGGAAGTAGTCGGCTCGCCCGCTCCCCATGGCGCTTCGTTTGGCCGGTCGATCAGGTCGATCATGACCTGAGGGACGTTCGGAAAGGTCAGGATGGGGTAGCTACCCCAGTTGAGGCTCGTGACCGCACTGCGGCTGAAGGTGAGTTGCTCGACCAGCGTCCGGCTGATCGTCTGGACGACGTTGCCTTCGATCTGATTGCGCAGCCCGTCAGGGTTGATGATCTGGCCGCAGTCGTGAACGACGAAGACGCGATCGACCTTGATCCGGCCGTCCGACCAATCGACCGTCACATCGGCGACGATCCCGACATAGGTCCGGACCAGCTCGTATTTGGCGTAGGACACGCCCCGCCCCCGCACCAGCATGCCGCCATCGCGCGGCCGCGAGCCGCGCGGCTCCCACTGCGCGAGGTTCCGCAGGCTCTCGAGCAGCTCGAGCCCGCGCGGGTCCTTGAGATTCCGGGTGCGGATATCGAACGGATCGACAGCCGTTGCGGCCGCAATCTCGTCGAGAAAGCTCTCATTGCCAAACGTGTTCTGCAGGCGTGCAGGCGCGCGAATCCATGCCGCCGGGAGCGGCGTGTCGGCGAGCCAATGCGCGGTCAGCTTGCTGTTGGCCAAGGCATAGGGGATGCCGAGGCCCGGATTATACACCCCGGCTCCCGACCCGAATTTCGGCAGTTTCGCGAGAGTGGCCGCCAGGAGCGTCGCACCCGAGCGCTGCATCGGTCGTTCGCTGAGGAAGATGTCGGATTGCCAGCTGGCAATTCGGCCCTGATCATCAAGACTGGCGCGGTAATCGAGCAGGACCGGCGGCCCCTTCGGATCCCAGCCATGTTCGTCGCTTCGCATCCATTGCAACCGGACCGGCCGGCCGAGCAGCTTTGCAAGCAACGCGGCTTCGGACGAGCAATCATCGGCTCCGTTGCGGCCATAGCATCCTGCGCCTTCGACAAAGATGCAGCGCACGCGCTCCTGCGACAGTCCCAGCATGGTGGCGAGTTGCGACCGCAGCAGGTGGCTCGCCTGTGACGGTGTCCAGACAGTGAGAACACCATCCTTGAAATCGGCCACCGCGCAGGACGGGCCGATCGAGCCATGCGTATTGAGGGCCAGGTCGTAGGTCGCTTCGATTATTCTGCCGCTCGCACTCTCGTCGCCGGTCGTATCGCCGGTGTTCTGTAGGACCTCATTGCGGACGACTTTCGAGCTGCGAACATATTCGAACAGCCTGGCCTCGTCGGGCAGGCCTGCCCAGGCCGACCAGGTCGCGACGATCGCGGTCGATGCCCGGATGGCCGCCCATTCATTGCCGGCGACTACGGCCAGAAAGTCGCCCTTGCGGACCGTCCGCACATAGCCCGTGATCTTGCGGCAGGCGGCGTCGTTCCAGGCTTCGAGCTTGGCGCCGAGCGCCGCTGGATGAACCATCCGCGCGTGCAGCATGCCAGGCAACGTGAAATCCTGGATGAAGGTGAACCTGCCAAGGACTTTCGCGGGAATATCAAGGCGAGGCACGGGCGTGCCGACGATCGTGTAATCTTTCGGGTCCTTCAGCGCCGCGGCGGGATCGACCTTGATCGTCAGCCGACGTTCGCCGACCAGTTGGGCATATGACAGGCCCTGGCCGCCTTGCCGGGGCGTGATCACGCCGTCGCGCACCTCGAGCATGTCCTTGGCGACCTTGAGGCGAATTGCAGCCTGATCGAGCAATGCGGCGCGTGCGGTGGCCGCAGCACGGCGAATCTGCATGCCACCGTCCTGAATGGTCAGGCTGGCATAGGTGGGCCCCTGGTTGGGCGTGAGTTCGGTATCACCCTGGATCATCGTTACCCGGCCCATCGGGATGGACAGCTCCTCGGCCGCAATCTGGGCGATGGCGGTAAGCGCACCGGTGCCGAGCTCGACCTTCCCGGATTTGATCGTGACGAGCCCGTCGGCACCGATCGCGATGAACCCGCCGACTTCRTCTGCCGCGCCGCCGTTCGCCGCGGGTGGGGCTTGCGCCCATGACGGTGATCGCAGGGCTTCGAACGTTACGACGAGCGCTCCGCCATAGGTCAAGACTGCACGACGAGAGAGTGGCGCCCCGGAGATCTGCCCCCCCGCCCTCATGACATCTGCTCGGCGGCGCGCATCACGGCGCGCAGTATCCGGACATGTGTGCCGCATTTGCAGAGGTTACTCGCCAGTGCCAGTCGGGCCTGTTCCTCCGTCGGCCGCTTCGTGGTCGAAAGAAACGCGGCCGCCTGCATGATCATGCCGTTGATGCAGTAGCCACATTGGGCAGCCTGTTCGTCGATGAAGGCCTGCTGCACCGGATGCGGCTTTTCCGCCGTCCCCAGGCCTTCCAGGGTCACGATCTCGGCCCCGGCGACCGCCGAGACCGGCATGAGGCAGCTACGCAACGCTTCCCCGTAATAGTGCACGGTGCAAGCTCCGCACTGACCGAGCCCGCAGCCGTAGTGCAAGCCATGCAGGCCAAGCTGCTCGCGCAACGCGTAGAGCAACGGCATATTGGGATCGTCAATACTTAGGACACGTGCCTCGCCATTGACGGATAGCTTGATCGTGTCGGCCAAGGTGATTCTCCGCACATAGCTTTCCGTGTCGTCGTCAGAGCCCTCGTCTCATCATCGCCAGGCCGTTCGCCATCCATGACCGACGCGCAGCCACACCTGCTCCGCCGTGTCGCCGTCGTCCGGATTGCTCCAGCCGGCGATCATCAGGACAGGCGCGATTGCGGTCGCCGGCGCCGGAGAAGGTTGCGGCAAGGACAAGGCGATGGCGGGTGTGACGGCAGCCAGGCCTGCGCCCGCTACGAACCTGCGACGGTCGATCATCATGCGACGGCTCCATCGGTTTCGGCAGCACCGTGTCGTGCCAGCGACGACAGTCGGAACGCGGCCGTGGGGGCCCAGCGTCGACGCGCCGACGCGGCGATCGCGGCGGCGGCCTCGGTTTCGCCAGCGCCAATGGCGGTCTCATGAGCCTGCTCGAAGGCGCGTAGCGTCGGTCGGTTCTCGAGATTGATCCGCGACAGTTCGAAGGCTCTCCGAGCATCGCCACCGCTGCCGGCGTAGAACTCGGCGCCATGATCGGCAAAGGCCAGCAGATGCCTGGCGAGGAGCGCTTCGAAGCCTGAGCGTGCGGCGTCCAGATACGCGTCGGCCTCGCTGCGCCTCTCGTCGGAGACGGCCAGCGTATCGGCTAGGCGCCAGAGCACTTCGGGGTCGCCGCTTGCAATGGCGGGAACAAGAGTGGCTTCAGCTTCCCTCGTCCGGCCGTCACCGGCCTGGATTTCGGCCAGATGCACGCGGGCCTTCACATAGCAGGGCAAGCAGGCGACGGCCTTTCGGTACCAGCGCTCGGCGCGGGCCAAATCGGGTTCCGGCACGAGTTCGCCCCAGAGCACGCCGAGCTGGAAGCAGGCCCAGGCCACGGGGAATGGCGACACCTCGCGGTAGTCGCGGAGCGCCTGCCGGTAGATTTGGTCGGCGCCGGCAAAGTCCCCGAGATCGGCCAGCAGGGCGCCGAGCGCCACCTGATCCGGCAAGAGCCCGGATTGCTCCGCGATACGGCGCCGCTTCTCCAGCACCGCGTCCAGCGCGGTGCCGCAGGCCTGATCGATCGTCAGCAGTAGATTTTCCGCCGCTGAAGCCTCGCCGAGGCTCGCTTGCGCCACATGTCCCCGCGCCTCGGCAAAACGGTGCAGGGCTGACGCGACCTGGGCCCGGATCAATGCGGTCCGTGGCGACGAGGGGTCGAGCCGCGCCAGCAGATCGGCCAGCGTTTCCATGCGGTCGAATGCGGACAAGTCGCCCAGGAGTTGCGCCGTCAGTTGCTCATGTTCGAGTACGGTTTCGGAGACGCCCGTTCGTTGCGGATCCTGATCGAAACGCGTCCAGGAACGCAGGCGCGCGCTATTGAGATTAATCGCGGCGATCTCGCCGTCGGTGGTCTGAAAGACCACGTTGTCGGACTCTGCTTGCGCAATCATACCCCTGTCCTCAAAAGCGCGACTTGAGGCTATCGAGCCCGGTCTTGAACAGCGTCGACACGATCGTCTTGACGATAATCGTGCCTTGGCCGTTCGGAACGAATTGTGCGCGCCACTCGACGGTGCTGCCTGAGCCACTCGGCTTGACCGAGAGCATTCCCGTGTAATTCGCCACCGGCAGCCCTGCGATATTTGTATAGCGGTAGAATCTGGCCGTGCTGTCGCTTGCGTCGAGACGTTCGATGATCTGCTTGCCTTCCGTCGTCTGGATCGTGCGCAATTGGCCAACACCCGTGCCCGTCAGCACGATCTGGGCGACCAGCGGGTGCCAGGTGCCGCCGAATGGTCCGATCAAGTCCCAGATCCGGTCGGGTGGAGCACTGAGCTCGACGGTTTCCATGATGGTCTGCAAGTCGGTGTTGGGTGTGGCGAAGTAGGGGAAATTCCTGGTGCCGGGCTTCGTTGCCTTGGTCGTACCGCCCTGGAGGTGGGTGCGGTCGCGATTCACCAGCCAGGTCAGAAGCACATCGATGACATCGGCATCGACGGTGCGTCCGCCGCCGGTCTGATAGGGTTTTCCGTTCAGCGTGCTTCTTTCGATTTCGAAATGGCTCGTATCGGTGATCGGCTTCGCCACGTCGAACAGCATGAAGTCGTCGAGAAACATGCTGGCGTTGGATGCCAGCGCGGCCGGGGTCCAATCCTGCCTGCCGTCGCGCATATCCCAGTTGGCCAGGCTGTCCTTCAGGCGCTGAAGGAACAGKGGCTTGAGCGTTTCGTCGATCGCAAACGGTGTCTGCTGGTTCCAGAGATCGCGCAGATCGTCCACGCCGGCCAGCCCACCATTGTTGAGCCGGACATTGGTCTGTTCGGGACGGYCGACCCAATCGAGGCGTGGCGGTTCGTGCCCAACAAGAGCGCCGGCATGCGGCAACGGCACCGTCTCGGCGATCACTCCAAAAAGAGCCCCCCTGTCGGGATCGAGCACACGTTGCGTATCAAATTCGATAGCGATGCAGAGCACGTTGTCGTTGTACAGGAGGTTCTCGAACTTCCTCATGCCATCGCCCCCGAGCAGCCACGCGAGGATGAATGGATCAGACCGCACCCCCGCATAGACCCTGAAGACGCCATCGGGCGTGGACGCACCGCGCTCGTCGTTGACGACGAAACGAAGCGTCTGACCATCAGGCAGGGTGCAGGTGCCACGCTGGATCGGAGGCTGTCCGGCCGCGCCATGTTCCAGCGCGTCGAACCGACAGGAGAACCGGATTTCCGGGTCGCTCGTCTCGAATTTCGTTGCCTCGCCAACCCCGGCTACCTTCGCGCGACGAACCACGATTGCGAAGCCGACAGCATTGGAGAAGATCGCGTCCGCACCACAGGTCGGAAAGGCATTGGCGGCCAGCACCGTACGAGCCGGGTTTTCGGGGCTCGTGAACGCGAACAGGTCAGTGAGATCGGCCGAGGGGTCGCCGATCTGCCTCGGCCCATCGATATGATCGGACATCGCCCGGCTCCCGTTTACGCTGTCAAAACCTCGCGACCGCCCGGCCTGATGCCGGACGATTCCCCACGCGCCCCGAAGGTCACGGCCTCGGGGGAAGGCTGGCTTGCGCTGGGCCTCCGAACGGCGTCACGCGGCCGGGCTCCTCCGGAATGGATTTCAGGTACTCGACAAGCGCCCAGCGCTCCTGTTCCGCCAGCAAGGGGCCGATGATGCCGTTTCCGCGCGGCCCGTTCTGGAACGAGTGACCAGCGTTCGAATTCCCCAACAGTGACGTATCCACGAGGAAGGTCCCGGACGTCGCGGTGGTATCGAGGCCCACCTTGACGGGATCGAAGTCGCCGCCGAGGTAGAATTTCTTGGTGCGTTCTGCCGCCGGTATCAGCATCTCGTAGAGGTTGGGCACCGACCCGTTGTGCAGGAATGGCGGTGTAGCCCAGACCCCGTCCCGCGGAGCAGCCTTGTAGACATGTTCCGCCGGGCGTGGCGTAGGAAGCTCGCGATAACCGCGCAGGTCCAATAGCTGGGCTTCGGTGAGCTTGAGCTTTGCAATCGCCAGGCCGCGCACCTCGTCACCAATCAGTGCGTTCAACAGCATCGGCGGCAAGAACGGTTGGCCGCGGAATTCGGGGGGCAGGAATTTGCTCAATTCGCCGGTAAACGCCAGTGGCTTCGGCGCCTCGATCTGGGCCCTGTCGGTGCCTACATATGTCTGTGGAGTCAGTCCAACGAGGACGAATTGCTTCCCGTGTTTGTTCGGTTCGGTCCAGCGATAAGGCCAGGCATTATGGCAGCTCGCGCAAAGCTCCACGAACAAGCCCTTGCCCACCTTCGCTTTGTCACGGTCGATCCTGCCGAACACCTCTTCCGGCCAACTTGGCGGCGCCAGTCGTTCCAGTTGCTTCTCGACCCGCCCAAGATCGAGGATGGCTGCGTTGGACTGAAACAGTCCTTCGGCGGGAGATTTGGAGCTCAGGTCAACCGGCAGGTAGACGCCCAGCGTTTCTCCAAAATTGCGACCGATCGGATTCTGGGCGAACGCGCCCCACTGTGTCCATAATCCCTGCGGAGCGTTCCATAGGAACGGCGGTTTGACCGGTGCAATTGCCATCGCCCAGTTCTCGGGGATTCCCGGTAGTGTCGCGGTCGTGCGATTGATGATCAGCGAGAGCGCGTCCATGCGGCCGGGACCCCATGGGTGCGAAGTGCGGGACGTTCGGGTGGCATACTGATTCACCCGCTCCGCTTCGCTCTCAACCCGTTTGCGCAGCTTGTCCTTCCCGTCAGGGGCAGTGGCTCCGAGCCGCCCCGCCAAACGGTCGAATTTCGCCGCATCGGTCAAAGTCGCCTGCACCGCATCGTTCAGGCTCTGAATCATCCTCTGTATATCGAACGCGGTCGCGATGCCGCCATCAATGCGAATGGCCTTGTCCTTGTAGTTCAGCTGCCCCTGATGGCAGGCGGCGCAGGTCAGACCAGCATAATCACCAGCCGGCCAACCCTTTACGGTTTCAGAAACAGCGGTCTTGGTGACGCCGATCGGCAAGCCATCCCTGTTATTGGCGCTCGCGGATTGGGGGGTAAGTCCGTGGGCCTTGTTGTTCGCGTCGGATCGAAACAAATCCTGGCTGTTGGCGACTTCCAGGTTCAGATAAAGATCGTACGTAATAATCGCGGAACCCTGCGAGAAATTATAATACCACTCGCGATCTTCCTGCGACCAAGCTTGGTTGAGATAAACGACGGACGGGCTCGTCGCAGGCGGAGCAGCCTGCTGTGCGCTTGCCGATACTGCCAGACATGATCCAACGGCGAGCAGCGACGCGTAGTTTGCCTTTTTCATGCGAGCGCTCCTGAGGACTGGCTTGAGTGATCCGGCTGGGTGCCACCGCGCCTCGATGAGCGTCACACCGTGCCGGTCAGAAAGGCGATCCCGGTGCACGCGATGGCGGCGCCTGCGGCGCAGACGGGGACCGAGCCCCAGTTCCAGCGCGTCAGCAGGCCCATCCCGATGCCAGCGAGATGAAGCAGGCCTGTCGCGACAACGAAGCCGACGAAGAACGTTACCGCCTCCGCGGCGTCCGGCACCTCACGACCATGCGCATAGCCATGGAAGACGGCGAACGCCCCGACGAGACCGGCGGCGATCCAGAGCGGCGCGCGCACGGCGAAGGCGACCATCAGGCCAAGCACAAGCGCAGATGCTGCTATTCCGCTTTCGAAACCAGGCAGAGGAAGGCCAAGGACAGCGATCACCCCCCCCAGAACCATGACGAGGGGAAAGACGATCGGCAGGACCCAGATGGCCCGACCACTGAGGTAAGCGCCCCAAAGACCAACCGCCAGCATCGTTGCGACGTGGTCGAGTCCGGTCAGGGGGTGATGAAAGCCCTCGGCAAATCCAGCGAAGGCGCTCGCCTCCGTGTGCGCCAAGGCTGGCACGGCCAAGCCGATCACAAAAATGAGCGAAGACAAAACAAGACGGCGCAAAGCACATGCTCCTCAACCGGACGGAAGGGTAGGCTTGGACTTGCCTTGGCTAAGCCCGGCCAAACTAAGGGGGCGTCCCGAGGATTGTCGACCTGTCCCTTGGGCCAGTAGCAAGCACGATCGTTACCCCAGCGACTTTGACATCAGGCTCCTTTTCCCGCCCCCCCCAGCATGCGAGGAGAGACGATCCCGTCAGGTCTCCAGGAAGAACCGGATCATCTCGCGCGAGGCATCGGGGCCCGACACATCGGTGAAGCTTCCCGCCCCATCCCCGCCCGACCACGCATGACCGGCTCCCTGGACCAGCCAGTATTCCGTGGTGGCCGGACCATGGGTGGGTCCGACCAGCGTGCGGGTGACATGCCGGCCGTTGACGACGGCATCGGTCGTCAACTCCCCCAGCGCGCCATTGCGGGCGCTAGCCCGAGCAAACAGCGTCTCGCCATTCGAGGGGTGAACGGTGGCATCGGCCGTACCGTGGAAGATGATCTGCCGGGCGCCGCTTCCCGTCCCCCGGGATATCGGCTTCGCATTGCCCTTCATCGCCGCAAAGGCCGACATGACGTCGCTTGCGGCGCCATGGGGAAGGCCGGAATGGATGCCGGCGGCGGCAAAGATATCGGGATAGGTCGAGGACAGCACATCGGCCATCGCGCCGCCCGCAGACAGGCCGGCGACAAAGACGCGCGCGCGATCGATGCCAAACTCGGCAGCGAGTTCCTGGGCCAGGCCCGCGAGAGCCGCGGGCTCTCCCGCCCCCCGCCGCTGATGACGCGGATCGAACCAGTTCCAGCAGCCCTGGGCATTGGCCGAACGCGGTTGGTGGGGATAGGCGACGATGATGCCGAATTCGTCGGCGAGCCGGTTCATCCGGGTTCCCCGCGCAAAATCATCGGGATCCTGCGTGCAGCCATGCAGCATCACGACGAGCGCGAGTTCGCGCCCGGCATGATCCGCCGGCACGTAGAGCTTGTAGGCCAGAGCTCCGGCGGCGCTGCGAAAGCTGCAGGAACGAAAGCGCCCGTCCTCCTCTGCCGGGCCAGGCTGGCGACGCGCCGTGCCGGGCTGATCGGCGACGCGCGCCTGTACAGTCCGAAGCGATTGCAAGACGTCACCGAGGCGGCGCGGGACGATCGACCCGGCCGTCCCCGTCTCGTCGCCGCCGGGTTCTTGCGGGGGCTGAACAGGCCGCCCGGCGAGCGCCTGCTGAATGGCCGCAGTCGCGCCTGCAACATCGGCGCCTCTCAGACGTGTCATGGCTTCGCCCACAGCGGAGCGGATGCGGATGTTCATGTCGCTGTGCCTTTTCATGCCAGTCGGTCGGCCAGGGCGGCCTTGATTTCGGGGGCGGCATGGAGCGCGCCGAGCACGGTCAGTGAGGCAATCGTCTCCCGCGCGAGGTCCGGCGAGACATCCGCTTCGATGACGGCGAGGCCGAGGACGCGGATCTCGAGGCGTTCGCCGGCGGCCTTGGCCGCTTCGAGATCGCGCCTCGTGAAGACGCGCAGGCCCAGCTCGAGAGAGAGCCGCGTCGTCGCCTGCGCGGCGACATCGGCATGGGTCGCGAGTTGGTTTCGCACCGCAGTGCGAATGAAGTCCGAGCGGTTCGAATAGAACCCGTCCCGGACGAGCAGGTCGATGCGCCCGAGATCGACGAAGCCGAGATTGAGCGTGAGCTTTTCGCTATCGGGCATTTTMATCTGGTCATCCATATACCATCCATAGGGATGGTATATGGATGGAATTGGCCGAAGCACAAGGGCATCGGGCGCCCCCTGTGCGAGATCGAGCCAAAGAAACGGCCCCGGCAGCCTTGGCCGCCGGGGCCGGATCGGCCGTTCGCTCAGGCCGCCTTGGCAACCGCTGCGGAATTGGCGGGCCCGCCAAGCTGCGTCAGGGCCTTGTCGGTCCTGGTCTCCTCGGCAAGGGTCGCGTCGAGCAGCTTGACGGCATCCTTGTGGCCGAGCTGCTGCGCCCATGCCTTCAGAGTGCCGTAGCGCGCCATCTCGTAATGCTCGACTGCCTGCGCGGAGGCGACGAGACCCGCATCCAGAGCCGGGCTGTCAGCATAGTCCTCCATCACGGCTTTGCCCTCCTCGAGAATGCCGAGGATGGCATCGCAGGTCTTGGCGCGCGGCGCCTTGCCGATCAGATCGAAGACCTCGCTCAGGCGTTCAACCTGGCCTTCCGTCTCGGCCCTGTGCGTCTCGAACGCCTTCTTGAGCTCGGGCGAAGTGGCGACCTTGGCCATCTTCGGCARCGCCTTCAGRATYTGCTTYTCCGCGTAATAGACGTCCTTGAGCATGTCGTGRAACAGSTCRTCGAGTGGCTTCGGTGTTGTGGCCATCGGGTGTCCTCCAGCGATTTCAGGATAGCGCTGGCGAAACCGACGACGCAGCCATGTGTTCCACCCATCAGAAGTATTTATTTGCGGAACTCTCTGCCGGGGGTGCCGGTTGATACGACATCAGGACGTACAATCGCGAACCTGCGGAGAATTACCATGAAAAAGCTTCTCATCGCCTCTTTGATCGCCTCGACGACTGCTTTCGGAGCGCTTGCGCAGACCTCGACGACGTCGCCAATGCCGGCACCAAAGGCAGAGGCGGACAAGAACGCCCCGTTGCCGGGCGCAAACAGCTTCACCGAAGGCCAGGCCAAGAGCCGCCTTGAAGCCAATGGCTATTCGAACGTGACAGGCCTGAAGAAGGACGCAAACGGCGTCTGGAAGGGCACGGCCATGAATGCCGGCGCCAAGGTCGACGTCTCCGTCGACTATCGCGGCAACATCGTCCGCCACTGAGCGCCAGATCACTGAGCGCAGATCACTCGCCGCCGGCTCGCCCGGCGCCAGATCGCGCCTCCCGCTTTCTCAAAGCAAGAGAGTTGAACATGACCCGCACCATCACCCGTTCCTATGACAGCTATGAAACCGCTCTCTCGGTCGTCGAGCAACTCGAGGCCGCAGGCGTTCCCAGTCGCGATGTCAGCCTCGTCGGCCGACACAGCAAACCCGAGGAGAGCAATGCAGCCGAGGGCGCCGGGATCKGCGCCGGCGTCGGCGGCGCGGCCGGTCTGCTCGCCGGCCTCGGCATGCTCGCCATCCCGGGCATTGGCCCGGTGGTGGCAGCCGGCTGGCTCGCCTCAACCGCGGCCGGGGCGGTCGCCGGCGCGGCGGCCGGCGGGATCGTCGGGTCCTTTACCAGCGCCGGCGTCGACAAGGACGAGGCCGAATACCATGCCGAGACGGTGCGCCGCGGCGGCACGGTGATTGCGGTCAGGGCCGAGCCCGAGCACGAAGCCACCGTCGTCGCGATCATGGACGGAGCGACGCCGATCGATCGCTCCACCCGCGAGGCCGAATACCGCGCCGCCGGCTGGAGTCGCTTCGACGAGAACGGCACCGCCTATCGTCCGCCGGTCGTCTGAGGGCGGAACCGGAAACCCCGCGGCCTCGCCGCGGGGTTTTTCCGCGCATCCGCCGCCAGCGGGGACCACCCCGAACATGGCCATCACGCGGCCGTTCAACGCAAGGGAAGCAGGAGGAATGCCATGCCGACGCCAAGCGAACTGGAAGCAAAATTCTGGAAGGCCCTGAAGTCCGACATGACCGTCATGCTCGGCCTGGCCGGTTCCGAGCAGGGCCATACCCGCCCGATGACTGCGCAGCTCGAGGCCGATCATGGGCCCATCTGGTTCTTCGCCTCCCGCGACACCGAGCTGGTCAAGGCGCTGTCGGGCAGCAAGCCCGCGGCCTTCAGCCTGGTCTCGAAGGGCCATGACCTGTTCGTCTCGGTCGAGGGCGATCTCATGATCGACATGGACCGCCAGGTCATCGACCGGCTCTGGAACAGCTTCATCGCGGCCTGGTTCGAAGGCGGCAAGGATGACCCCAATCTCGCCCTGCTGCGCTTCGACCCGAGCAGCGCCGAGATCTGGGAGAACGCCAACAACCTGGTTGCCGGCATCAAGATGCTGCTCGGCGTCGACCCCAAGGACGACTACCGGGACAAGGTCGCCAAGGTCCGGCTGGGCTAAAGCATCGGCCCCAAAAGCCGATGCGGACACAAAAACCTAAAGCATCGGCCCGAAGGGTGGATTGCGGTTTTCGGGAAAGCCGATGCAAACACAAAGGGTTAGATCATCGGAGCGCGGCTCTCAGCGCGTTCCGATGCGCAGGCCGAAGAGTTTTGGGATCGCCGCTGCGGCGCTCATCGCGGAGCCAGCACGCTCGCCCCTTTCCTCGGCCTCCTCGCATCCAATGATGCCCCATCGCACCAGCCGGCCGCCGACGGCGCGGAACGGCTCGGGCGGAAGCGAGGGAAGGCTGCGGGTGCACAGCGGCAGGCTCGCCCAGTCGTCCCTGGCATTGAGGACCAGCGAGGCCAGGCATTGCCCGCCGATATAGGTCGGGTTCACGCCATGGCCGGAATAGCCGCAGCCATAATGGACGCGCGTGCCCGGCACGGTGCGGAAGAAGGGCAGCCGATCGGACGAGACGTCGATGCCGCCGCCCCAGATCTTGGCGATGCCGACATCGGCGAAGCCCGGCAGCAGCCTGCGCAGCCCCTTCTCGGCCCGAGCGGCCGAGGCGAGGTCGGTGGTCAGGCGCGGATCGCGGGCATTGCCGCCGAAGCTGATCGGGCCGGAGCCCGAGCCCATCAGGATGCGCCCGTCGACCGTCTTGCGGAAATAGTGGACGAACATCCTGAGATCCGCGAGCCCTTCATCGCGGGTCCAGCCCATTGCGGCGAGCTTCTCGGGCGCCGGATCGGTCATCAGCGCAAAGGAGGAGAACACGCTGACATGCGGCTTCACCTCCGGGCGCTTCGCCAGCTCGGTATTGGTGGCGAGCACGACCTCCCGGGCGATGATCTCGCCATCCGGGGTTCGCACGCGGCTCGGCGTGCCGGCATCGAGCGCGACCATCGGGGTGTTCTCGAAGACGGAAACGCCGGCATCGATCACGGCCCGCCGCAGTTCGCGCGCCAATCTGGCAGGCTGAACGGTTGCGCCCTCGGCCAGGTAGACGCCGCCGCGGAACACCGGCGAGCGGCAATAGGCTGCCACCTCGTCGGGCGAGAGCTCATGGGCCATATCCGGCACGCCAAGACGCCGCGCGGTCTCGACATACCCCTTGATCTTGGCATCCTGCGCCGGCGAGGCCGAGACGCGGATGCTGGCGCCGTCGCGCCACCAGACATCGCGACCGGGCGCCGTCGCGAAGGCGCGGATCGCGTCCTGGGCGCGGGCTCCGGAACGGGCGACCGCCAGCGCGCCGTCTGAGCCGATATTTACTTCCATCCCGGCAAGCGAGCCCCAATAGCCCGAAACCTTGCCGCCGTTCTTGCCGCTTGCCCCCGAGCCGCAGCGCGAGGCCTCGATCAGCGCGACCGAGAGCTGTGGCGCCCGCTCCTTCAAGGCCAGCGCCGTCCACAGCCCGGTGAAGCCCCCACCGACGATCGCCACATCGACCGTGATGCTGCCCGACAGCGGCGCTGAATCCGGCCGGCCTGCTTCAGCGCTCATGGCCTCGATGAACCACCAGGACGGGTCGCCGGGGACGACGCTCGGAAGGGCAGATGACTGAGGCATGGCGGACCGCTTGCGCTGGAGGACGCGAGGATTTGGGGACACGCGAAAAAAGTCCGCCGCGATCACGCGCGGCGGACGTTGAGGCTCAGACGAGGGCCTGGACCTGGATCTCGACGAGAATGTCGTCCGCAGCCAGGCGCGACTCGACGGTCGCCCGTGCCGGCGGCTGCTTCGGGTCGACCCAGGCTTCCCAGGCCGCGTTCATCTCGCTGAAGGTGCTGATGTCCTTCAGCCAGATGTTGCCGACGACGATGCGGGTCTTGTCCGTGCCGGCCATCGCCAGATAGGCGTCGATCTGGGCGAGGATATCGGCGGTCTGCTCCTTGACGCCGCCGCTGCGGTCCTTGGCGGTGAGGCCCGACAGGAAGGCAAATCCATTGGCGACCAGCACCTTGCTGAGACGGCCGGTGACTTCGTGACGCGTGATCATGTTTCCTCTGGGTCTGCTGGAATGGCAGGCGAAGGCGGCCTTGCCGGCCCCGCCTGATACGATCGCCCTACAGGTGCGATTCCCGGATATTGATGATCCAGATCAGCTTCGCCTCGCTCGCGGAGCGGTTGACGACCTGATGCGGAATGGTGCTGGGGAACTGGAAGCTGTCCCCCTCCCCGATTTCGAAGACCTCGTCGCCGATGCTGAGCTCGACCCGACCGGAGAGGACATAGCCGCCCTTGTCGCCGGGCCCGCTCAGGAAGCTGCCGCTCTCGGCGCCCGGCGGTACGGTGAGGATCATGAAGCGCAGCTCGTTGTTGTCGCGCGGCGACAACAACTCCTTGGTCAGTTGATTGGTGCCGACGACGATGCGCGGGCGATTGGCCTGGCGCCGGACATATTGCGACTCGCGGGCCGGTTCGGCCGCGTCGCTTTCCAGGAACGACCAGAGCGTGACGCCAAGCGCGGCGCGCAGCTTCTGCAGCGTACTGACCGACGGGTTGGAGGCGCCGCGTTCGATCTGGCTGATGCTGCCGGAGGAAACGCCCGCCTTCGCCGCCAACTCCAGGATCGTCAGCCCACGCTCGGCCCGCAGGGCTCGCAGCCGCTGCCCGATCCTCATGGCCTCGAGCTGCTCGTCGCTGTCGATGTCGGCGTTCTCGGCGGGCAGCACTGTATCCGGCATGGGGTCCCAGGGAAGCGATTGAAGGCCCGCAAACGATATGATGATGAAAATGCCCGCGCAACTATTTTGATGAAATTCCGATGATTTATAAAATTACCCTTTAAATACAACGCATTGCTTGTAATACCGGCCAAATTCCACAGACCGGAGCGCCCTCAGACCTTGACGCACGATATCATATGATGAAGATTTTTAGCCGAATGACGCCCATTATGAAAATGGGTTGCCGCTTGTGTTCATTATTATGATGATGCCTTTCAGCGCATTCGCTGAAAGCGGTTGCCTTGGGAGAGGGGAAGCACGATGCGAGACAGTCACGATCCACGGCGGTTTTCGAACTGGAACCTGAACCGGCGCGATCTCTTCGGCCTCGGCGCCGGCGCGCTTGCCGCGAGTTTCGGCTTTGCCGCACGAGCTCAGACGGCGACTAAGCCCACCGCCCCGCCGCCGGCCAAGCCGACCGGCGTCGTCGTGGTCGGGCTCTCGCAGGAACCGGTTTCCTTCAACCCGCTGATGCCGGGCGTCGAGGTCGACGAAGTCGTCTGGACCAGCGTTTTCAACTCGCTCTGGGTCGCCGAGCCCGATGGCACGCTGCGCCCGGATCTCGCTCTCGCGGTGCCGAGCGAGGCGAATGGCGGCATCTCGGAAGGCGGCCTCGCCTGGACCGTGAAGCTCCGCGACAACGTGAAATGGCATGACGGCACGGCCTTCACCGCCGAGGACGTCAAATACTCGCTGGAACTGATCAACACCGCCGGCTTCAAGGCGCGCACGCGCGTCGGCCATGCCTTCGTCAGGGATATCGTGGTCAAGGGCCCGCACGAGATCTCGTGGCGGATGGAGAAGGCCTACGCCCCCTATCTCGCGATGCTGGCGAACACGCATATCGTTCCCAAGCACATCCTGGGCAAGGCGGCGGACCCGAATACGGCGCCGTTCAACAATGCTCCCGTCGGCACCGGCCCGTTCCGCTGGGGCACGCGACAGCCCGGCGACATCATCACGCTCGTCGCCAATGAGAGCTATCACGGCGACGGCCCTTATCTCGAGAAGGCGGTTCTCAAATACATCCCGGACCTGACGGCGCTCTATGCCCAGTTCCGCACCGGCCAGGTCGACCTGGTCATCATCTCGGGCATTCCCGCGAATTTCTACCAGGAGGCGATCAAGCTTCCCGGCCGCAAGGTCGCGGTCGCGCCGAGCGGCAATCTCGAGATCATCATGCCGAATCTCGGCAACAAGGTCTTTGCCGAGAAGGCCGTGCGGCACGCGCTCTATGCGGCGATGGACAAGCAGGCGATCATCGACGCGATCTATTATGGCGTGCCGAAGCCGACGGAATCCTTCGCGCCGCGCGAATCCTGGGCGTTCAACCCCGCCCTCCCCGTCCAGCAGCGCGATCTTGCCCGGGCCAACAAGCTGCTCGACGATGCCGGCTGGAAACGTTCCGGCTCGGGCACGCGAATGAAGAACGGCGTGCCGCTCGAGTTTGCGGTCTCGACGACGACCGGCAACCAGCTGCGCGAGCAATGCCAGCAGCTGATCCAGCAGGATTGGCAGCAGGTCGGCGCCAAGATGACGATCAACAACATGCCGGCAGCGGTGATCTGGGGCGAGTTCTACGTGCGCTCCAAATTCGAGTCGCTGCTGGTCGGTACGACCTTCCGCACCGGCGTCGACCCCGACCCGGCCTCGCGCTTCGCCTCCGATGCGATTCCGGTGAAGGGTGGCAGCGGCGGCAACTACATGCAGTGGGAAAATGCCGAGGCCGATGCGCTGATGAAGGAAGGCCAGGAAACCTTCGATCAGGAGAAGCGCAAGGCGATCTATTTCAGGCTGCAGGAGATCGTCCGCGAGGAGCTGCCGATCCTGCCGATCTTCCAATACGCGCCGATCGAGGGCGTGAAGGAAGGCCTGATCGGCTATCGCCCCAATATCAACCAGCGCCAGAACGCCTGGAACATGGGCAGCTGGTACTGGGCCAAGTGATTGGCACCGAGCGAAGTGATTGGCACCGGGTGAAGTGATTGAACGGGCGAAGTGACATGAAGCGCGGAGCGGCCGGGAGAACGGCGCCATGATCGGATTCCTCCTGCGCCGCCTCGGCCAGTCGCTGCTGTTGCTGCTCATCGTCTCGGTGATCGGCTTCGCCATCCTGCACCTGGCGCCAGGCGGGCCGCTCTCGCAATTCGCCGCCGGTGGCGACATGACCCAGGCCGATCTCGACCGCATCGCGGAACAGCTCGGCCTGAACCGACCCCTCCCCGTGCAATATGCGGAATGGCTCTGGCGCATGCTGAGCGGCGACTGGGGCCGCTCCTATCGCGACCAGCAGCCGGTGCTGCACGTCATCGCCTCCCATATCGGGGCGACGCTGGAGCTGATGCTGACCTCGACGCTGCTCGCCATGCTGCTCGGCGCCTGGGTCGGCATCCTCGGCGCGATCAAGCGCTATTCGATCTTCGACTCGCTGGCGACGATCGGCGCGATGATCGCGCTCTCGATCCCGACCTTCTGGTTCGGGCTCGTCATCATCTATGTCTTCTCGGTCGGCCTCGGCTGGCTGCCCGCCGGCAACCGCTACACGGTGGGCGACGGCTCCTTCCTGAACCAGCTGCATCACCTGATCGGCCCCTGCATCGTGCTGGCGCTGGTCTCGACGGCRGTCTGGAGCCGCTACATGCGCTCCTCGATGCTCGACGTGATCAACCAGGATTACGTGCGCACCGCCCGCGCCAAGGGCGTGCCGGAGCGGACCATCCTGCTGCGGCATGTGCTGCGCAACGCGCTGCTGCCGATGATCACCATCACCGGACTGCATGTGCCGACGCTGCTGTCGGGCGCGCTCGTCACTGAGACCGTCTTCACCTGGCCGGGCATGGGCCGGCTCTTCCTCGATTCGATCAGCTACCGCGACTATCCCGTGGTGATGGGCATCCTGATGTTCTCCGCCATGCTGGTGCTGCTCGGCAGCCTGATCGCCGACCTGCTCTACGGCGTCGCCGATCCGCGCATCGCCGGAAGCCACTGATGAGCCGGATGTCACCGATGAGCGAGAGGCGCCCTTCATGAGCATGGCCGAACCGATGCTTGCGCCCGCCCCGGGCTTCTGGAACAGCCCGGGCATGCGGCGCTTCCGGCGCCACAGGCTTGCGGTCTTCGGGGCTGCGACCATCACCCTGCTGACGCTCGCCTGCATCGTCGGGCCGTGGCTGCTGCCCTATACCGACACCTTCATCGACATCCGCTCCCGCTTCGCGGCGCCCTTCTCGGGCCCGCATGTGCTCGGCACCGACCCGCTCGGGCGCGACATCCTCGCGCGGCTCCTGATGGCGGGCCGCATCTCCCTCGCCGTCGGCTTTTCCGCCATGGCGATCGCGATGGCGATCGGCGTCGTGGTCGGGCTGGTCGCGGGCTTCTACGAGGGGGCCCTGGGCGCCGCGCTGATGCGCTTTGTCGACGCGATGCTGTGCTTCCCCTCGATCTTCCTGCTGCTGGCGGTCTCGGCGCTGATCCAGCCCTCCGTGCCCTCGATCGTGCTGCTGATCGCGATGACCTCCTGGATGGAGGTCGCCCGCGTCGTCGAGGCGCAGATCCGCTCGCTCAAGACGAGGGAATTCGTACAGGCCTCGGTCTCCTTCGGGGCCAGCAGCAAGCGCACCATGTTCCGCGTCCTGCTGCCCAATGCGGTCGCGCCGATCGTGGTTGCGGCCACGCTCAATGTTGCGCACGCGATCCTGGCCGAAAGCTACATCTCGTTCCTCGGCTTCGGCATCCAGCCGCCGACGCCGAGCTGGGGCAACATGCTCGAAAGCGCGCAGAGCTACCTGACCAGCGCACCCTGGCTGGCAATCATCCCCGGCGCCGCGATCACGCTCGCCGTGACCTCCTTCAACTTCATCGGAGATGGACTACGCGACGCACTCGATGCGCGGCAGGCTTGAGACGCCCATCAGACGGCCGCTCGAAAGCGCGGAGCGCGAGCCAGGGCTGCGCCGGCTTAACGCCGCGCCCGACATCGCCGGTCTCGCCGCCCATGTCCGCCGCCGCCTGCCGAAGCTGGCGCCCGCTTGAAGCCGGCCGCGGCCTGTTCCGAGCCTGCCCTCGCAGCGCGGGCAAAAGCCGCCCTGCCCAATAACAGATTTTGCCCCTCCATTTTTCGCAGGCACGCTTCCCGGACGGAGACGTCGCTCAGTGCAAAGTGGTCATGCCATGCATTTCCAGAGCTTCGACCACGCCGTCGAAAATCAGGCCGCCCCCGATCGCGGAAACAAAGAACCCGACAATGCGCGTGATCGCGTCGATCCCCATCGGGCCGATTCTTTGCGTGAGCTTCTCGGCATAGATCAGGCAGATATAGGTGGTGAACATCGTTGCCAGGATTGCCGCAGAAATGGCGATGAACGAGAGGATTTCCTTGGATGAATCCTTGATCGTCGCGGTCATCCCGATGATCGTGGCGATGCCGCCGGGACCGAACATGATCGGCATCGCCAGCGGCACGAAAGCGATGTTCGCTTCGCCGGTATCGGCGCCCGAGAGACCCAGATCGTCGCCAGATTTCTTCGGCATGAACAGCTCGAAGCCGATCTTCATCAGGATGATGCCGCCGACGACCCGCACCATGCTGAGCGGAACGCCGAAAATCCGGAGCAGGAGCGTTCCGAAAATGAAGAAGAAGAAGCAAAGCAGCAGCGCGTAGACCGAGGCTTTCAGGGCGACCGTGCGGTGCGTTGCGTTATCCTTGCCGGACAACAGCTTGAGGTAGACCGGCAGGACCTCGAACGGATTGATGATGGCAAGCAAGGTCGTGAAGGTGCCCACGAAGAGAGAAAGCTCGGTCCTCATCCGCATCTCCCCTTCCGATTGCGTGTGCGCGCAGGCCTCTCTTGTCAGGAAATTGCTCCCGGTCGGCGTCCCTGCCGCGCGTTGTCACCTCGAGAACGTCGGCCCGCCGCCAGGA
>NZ_JBFTLD010000082.1:0-23685 GCF_056396265.1 Allobosea sp. 05T422_2
TTCTTGATGTCCGACACGATCGTCTGCCAGTCGGCGTGGCCGAACGGTGTGTAGTTGATCATGATGTCCTCGGCCTTGACGCCCTTGGACTTCAGATAGGCCTCGAGGATCTTGTTGGTCGTGCGCGGATAGACGTAGTCGGTGCCGGCGAGCACCCAGCGCTCGACCTTCTCTTCCTTGGCAAGGTAATCGACGGCCGGGATCGCCTGCTGGTTCGGCGCGGCGCCAGTGTAGAACACGTTGCGCTCACTCTCCTCGCCCTCGTACTGCACGGGATAGAACAGGATCGAGTTCAGCTCCTTGAAGACGGGCAGAACCGATTTGCGCGACACCGAGGTCCAGCAGCCGAAAACGGCGGCGACCTTGTCCTTGTTGATCAGCTCGCGCGCCTTCTCGGCGAAGAGCGGCCAGTTCGAGGCCGGGTCGACCACGACGGCCTCGAGCTTCTTGCCGAGCACGCCGCCCTTCTTGTTCTGCTCCTCGATGAGCATGAGCATGACGTCCTTCAACGTCGTCTCGGAGATCGCCATCGTGCCCGAGAGAGAGTGGAGGATGCCGACCTTGATGGTCTCCTGCGCGGCGACCGGCAGGAACGACCCCAGGAATGTTGCGCCCGCCAGTGCGGCGCCCAATACGACGCGACGAGTAGTATTCACGGCCTGATCTCCCGAACACTTTTGTTGGCGCGCTCCCCTCGAGCGCTGACTGGCCTTGCCGGCCTGTTCAGGAAGGTTCGCAAGCGACGTGCCAACCGGGGCAAGCACGCAAATCCGTGTCATCAGGACGAAATCGAAGACAATTTCTGCCAATCATCTCGCGCTGCACGCAACGATGCTGCAATCGCGAAGGGACTGCTCATTTTTTAGACAGAAACCGTGCCTGCCCTTTTTGCAGCCCGCACGCCCGCACAGTCGAGCCCGGAAACGCAGTGGTTTCGACGAAGGGGACAGCGTAAATTTTAGCATTTACGAAGTAAGGAGAATCGCCTTAGCCTCTCTCTTGTCGGTAACAACTGAAAGGAGGTGATCCAGTGTCTCATTGTCATCAACCGCTGGTGCAAAGCGGGCGGACCTGGACTCATTCCCTGTGGGAGTCTTGTTCCGCGTGAGTTTTCGCACCTTCAGGTCCGGTTCGCCGGGCCGCGGTTCGACAATGGAAGGGCTGCCCGAAAGGGCGGCCCTTCTCGTTTCCGGGAGCAGCCCTGCAGTCCCGGTTCTGGCGCAGCAGCTCCGGACGTGGCACAGAGGCCACGTGTTTCTTCATTCTCATTCCCATCAGACGAGTTTAGCCCGTGTCATCGCTCGCGCCTGAACCGAGCCGCGAGGCGATTCTCGACTTCATCGAGAGCGAGCGCCTTGCCGGCCGCGAAGTCGGCCGCCGCGAGATCGCCAAGGCTTTTGGCCTTTCGGKCGGAGGCAAGATCTGGCTGAAGCGCATGCTCAAGGATCTCGCCGAGGAAGGCGAACTCGGCGGCGACGGCAAGGACAGGCCGGTTCATCCGCGCGGCGCCCTGCCCCCCGTACTGCTATGCGAGATCAAGGCCCGGGATCGTGACGGCGACCTTGTTGCCGCCCCGCTCGAATGGAACGAGGCCGATGAAGGCGCTCCGCCCAGGATCCTGGTGGAACGCCCGCGCGAAATCCGCTCGCGCAAGCTCGCCTCCGCCGCTGCCGGGGTCGGCGATCAGGTTCTGCTCAAGCTCACCCGCCTCCGGGGCATGGACGGCTTCGCCTATTCCGGCCGCGTGCTCAAGATCATGGGCAAGGGCAAGGCGCAGGTGCTCGGCATCTTCCGCGCCCTGCCCGACGGCTCGGGCCGGCTGATCCCGGTCGACAAGAAGGCCCAGGGCCGCGAGGCGCTGATCCCCAAAGGGCAGACCGGCGATGCTCAGGACGGGGACCTTGTCTCGGTTTCGCTGCGGCGCGAAGGCCGCTTCGGCCCGCCGGAAGCGCGGGTGCGCGAACGGCTGGGCTCGCTGAAATCCGAGCGCGCCGTCAGCCTGATCGCAATCCATACCCACGGCATTCCCAACGAGTTCTCCCCTGCGACATTGGCGGAGGCAGAAGCCGCCCCGCACGCCAGCACAGCGGGCCGCGAGGATTGGCGCGCCCTGCCGCTGATCACCATCGATCCCGCCGACGCCAAGGACCATGACGACGCAGTCCATGCTGCGCCCGACACCGACCCGGCCAATGAAGGCGGGTATGTCGTCACGGTCGCGATTGCCGATGTCGCATCTTACGTCCGCCCGGGCTCCGCGCTCGACCGCGAGGCGCTGGAGCGGGGCAACTCGGTTTATTTCCCCGACCGCGTCGTGCCGATGCTGCCCGAGCGCATCTCCAACGATCTCTGCTCGCTGCGCGGCGGCGAGGACAGGCCGGCACTCGCCGTCCGCCTCATCCTGAAGGCCGACGGCTCGAAGAAGAGCCATAGCTTCCACCGCATCATGATGCGCTCGGCGGCGAAGCTCTCGTATCAGCAGGTTCAGGCCGCCATCGACGGCAAGCCGGACGACCTGACCGGCCMGATCCGCGAAAGCGTCCTGATGCCGCTCTGGGCGGCCTATGGCGTCGCCTCCCGCGCCCGCGATCAACGCCAGCCGCTCGACCTCGATCTGCCCGAGCGCAAGCTGATCCTCAAGCCCGACGGCTCCGTCGACCGTGTCATCGCGCCCGAGCGGCTGGCCGCGCACCGGCTGATCGAGGAGTTCATGATCCTCGCCAATGTCGCCGCCGCCGAGACATTGGAGAAGGCTGGCAGCCTGCTGATCTATCGCTGCCATGACGAGCCGTCGCTCGAGAAGATGCGGGCACTCGGCGAAGTGCTGGCCTCGGTCGGCATCAAGCTGCCGAAGGATGGCGCACTGCGCCCCGTGCTGTTCAACCGCATCCTCGCCATGATCAAGGGCTCGGAGAACGAGCTCTTCCTGAACGAGGTGATCCTGCGCACCCAGGCACAGGCCGAATATGTCGCCGAGAATTACGGACATTTCGGGCTCAACCTGCGCCGATATGCCCATTTCACCTCGCCGATCCGGCGCTATGCCGACCTCATCGTGCATCGTGGCCTGATCTCCGCCTTGAAACTCGGCGATGACGGAATGCCCAAAGCGACCACGCTCGCCGAACTCCGCGAGACCGCGACCCGGATCTCGGCCGCCGAGCGCCGCGCCATGGCGGCCGAACGCGAGACCACCGACAGGTTGATCGCCCATTTCCTTGCGGACCAGATCGGCTCGAGCTTCGACGGACGCATCGGCGGCGTGAACCGGGCCGGCCTGTTCGTGAAGCTCGACGGCACCGGAGCAGACGGTTTCATCCCGGCCTCGACGCTGGGCGGCGACTATTATCGCTACGACGAAGCGGCGCATGCTCTGACAGGTGAGCGCACAGGCGAGAGCTGGCGCCTCGGCGATCGTGTCCATGTCCGCCTCGTCGAAGCCGCCCCCGTCGCCGGCGCGCTGCGCTTCGAATTGCTCTCCGAGGGTCGGCGTGTGACATCGGGCCACTCTGGCAAAAGCGGCCCGAGGCGACCATTGTCCGGCCGAGCCAAGGGCAAGCCCCCCTTCGGCAAGGCGAAGCCGGGCAAGAGGCGATGATGTCGGTTCAGGTTCACAGTTCCATCGACCAGCCGGTCGAGCGCGACTGGCGTTTGGCGATCCGCCTCGGCCTGATGTGCCGCTGCCCCCATTGCGGCGAAGGCCGGCTGTTCCGGGGCTTCCTGAAGTCCGTCGACCGCTGCGAGGCATGTGGCGAGGCGCTGCACCACCAGCGTGCCGATGATCTGCCGCCCTATATCGTCATCACCATTGTCGGCCACGTCATCGTCGGCGGCCTGGTGCTGGTCGAGAAATATGCGGAATGGCCGATGTGGTTGCATATGGCGGTCTGGCTGCCGCTGACACTGTTCCTGTCGCTCGTGCTGATGCAACCGGTCAAGGGCGGGGTCATCGGCCTGCAATGGGCCATGCGCATGCATGGCTTCGACAACGCACCTCCCCTGCCCGAGCGCCAGCCCGGCACATCCATGGCATCCCGGCAATGAACGACAACGCCGTCATCCTGACTCAGGCAGAGCGCAGCCGGACCGCGACCAACACCCGGCCGCATGACGCTGCGACGATGTTGATCCTCGATCGGAGCGGCGCAGCCCCCCGGGTGCTGATGGGCAAACGCCACCTCGGACACAAGTTCATGCCTGGCAAATTCGTCTTCCCGGGCGGACGCGTCGACGCCGGCGATCGGCGCATGGCAGCAACCGGCGCGATTCCGCAGATCTGCGAGGACCGGTTGGCCAAGCGCACGGTGCGCCCCAGCCCGAACAAGGCCCGAGCGCTGGCCATGGCCGCCATCCGCGAGACCTTTGAGGAGACCGGCCTGCTCTTCGGCTCGGATGAGTTCGGAGTGCCCGAGAATCCCCCGGAAGGCACCTGGACCGAATTCGCCAGCCATGGCGTCTATCCCGATCTCAGCGCCGTAACCTTCGTCGCGCGTGCCGTCACACCGCCGCGGCGCCCGAAGCGCTTCGACACGCGTTTCTTCGTCGTCGACTACGATGCGCTCGGCGGCAGCGTCGAGGGCGTCACCGGCCCTGATTCCGAGCTGATCGAACTGGTCTGGGTCAATTTTGATGAAGCGAGGCAGCTCGACCTGCCGACGATTACCCAGGTCATCATCAAGGAAGTCGAGGCCAGGATAGCAGCCGGCTTCAGCCCGTATCTCCCGGTGCCCTATTTCTGGGAGAAAAACCTGAATTTCGTGCGCGAGGAACTCTGACAGGTTGCCCCTGAGGCAAACTGTTCGCTCCGTCCGGGCATTCTTTCTTGACTTCGCCACTGGCTTGCGGCATCTCCCCGGGAACGGTTTGCCGGGTTCCCCCGGCCATTTTGTTTTATGAGGGCCAGACCGCGGCCCGCCAGGCTCGAGGACGGAACCCATGGCCAAGGCCGTGACCATCAAGATCAAGCTGCTGTCGACGGCGGATACCGGCTTCTTCTACGTGACGAAGAAGAACTCCCGCACGATGACCGAAAAGATGTCGAAGAAGAAGTACGACCCGGTCGCGCGCAAGCACGTCGAGTTCAAGGAAACCAAGATCAAGTGATCCTGGTCGCCTTTTCGGCATAACCAAAGTTCAAGGAACCGCCCGTGATCCGGGCGGTTCTTTTTTGCCTACGATTCGGTCCTGTTCAGAACACCTGTCTGGGCACGAACAGGCAGAACGGCTTCTGCGACGGAGCAATCACGCTACCGGTCAGGGTTCCACCCCGCCGGCAAATATGAAAGCGGCCATCCTGGGACGCACGCGTCGCCCCCTCAGGGATGAAATAGCCGTCATAGGTCAGGTAGCCGCCGGGCACGATCCGGGGATCCGGCTCGCGCGCGTCGACATCCTGGCCCATGGGCCAGCAGTCTTGGTCGCTGCAACAATCGTATGGATACCAGCTATGTGCATGGACAAGCCCTCCGCCCGGCAGAAACGCCGCGAGGCAGAGCGCCAATGCGAGAATACGCATGGGTCGCTCCCCGTTTGAGGATCTCAGGCCAGCCTCTTCTGCCCCGGGTCCCACCGGAGTCGAATCTCCAAGAGACTATCACGAACTGGCGCGGACGGGGATGCGCATGCTGCATCGCAGCATAAACACATTCCAGCGAGCTTCACTGGCAGGAATTGCGGCTCGGGCCGCCCCGCRCCCAAGTCTTCCGCCGACCTTCGGGGCTTGCCGAATGGCTCCGCTCCCCCCATTTTCGACGCGGACAATCTCCAGTCGCGATGCGGAGTTTCGTGTGAGCAGCGGTGACAAGAAGGCGGCACGTCCCGCCAGGCCGCACGGAGCGGTGCGTGAATTCCTGAAGCTGATCGTCGAACTCGATTCCTCGCGCTTCGCGTCGAGCAGAATCAAGGCTGGGCTGATGCTGCTTGGCCTGCTCGCGGCTTTCGGCCTGTTCGGCTACGCCGTCGCGGCCGGGCTGTCGCACTATCTCTGATCGCGCGACTGGGGGGAGTGGTGGCCGGCCGGCTGCGGTTCTGATGAGGCCAGATGTCCCGCGGCCGACCGACCGAGCCCATCGGATTCCCAGGAGATGCGGCGGACCTGAGCTCCCGAGGGGCATATCGGGCAGCCCAAGGCGGGCTGCGTTGGAAATGACCCTACGCACCCGCCTTTCGATTGCAATTGAATCAGATCGATTCTCGAATCTTCATCGATKGTTAACCCTACCTGGAAAGGTTTACAGGGTTGGTTTACGCCGCACTGGCGACGATCACGCGGTTCCGGCCGCTTTCCTTGGCGCGGTAAAGCGCATCATCCGCCCGCTTCATCATCTCGGCCGGCGAGAGATCGCCGGCGCGCCGGCTGGCGACGCCGATTGAAACGGTGACGCCGATCGTCCGTGAGTTGCGCTGGATGGTGAAGGGCTCGACCTCGACCTTCTCCCGGATTCGCTCGGCCACGGCGAAGGCCGCATCCAATGTCGTATCCGGCAGTACGACGACGACCTCCTCGCCCCCCAGGCGGGCGACGAGATCGATGCCGCGCGTGCAGGCGCGCACCCGGTCCGCGAACTCGCGCAGCACCTCGTCGCCGGCGTCATGCCCCCAACTGTCGTTGACGACCTTGAAGCGGTCGACATCGAGGACGAGCATGGCAAGCGACCGGGCTCTGAGTGCCGATTCGTCGAAAAGGGTGCTGAGGCGGCTGTCGAGATAGCGCCGATTATGCAGCCCGGTGAGCTGATCCATCACCGCCATTTCCATGGAGGACTGGACACTGTCGCGCAGGCGCTCGGTGAAGCGCTTGCGACGAATCTGCGTGCGCACCCGCGCCAACAGCTCGTTACGGTCGACCGGACGCATCAGGAAATCATGTGCACCGATCTCCAGCCCGCGCAGGATGCGAGCGCGGTCCTCGGCCTCGCCGAGCAGCAGCACCGAGACGTTGCGGGTCCGCTCCAATGAGCGCAGCTGGCTGCACAGCCTGAGGCCGTCATGGTTCTGCAGGTCGAGACTGACGAGGATGGCTTCGAAATCGCCCTCGGCCGCCTTGGCGAGAGCCAGGTTCGGGTCTGCCTCGACCTCGACGCTGTGAAACGTCGACAGCGCGCTGGAGAGCCGCTCGGAAGCCGTGGGACGATCTTCGATCAGCAGGACGCGGCCGTTCAGCCCGGTCTCGGACGCCGCTGCAGCCAGCGGGTCGGCGATACCGAGACGCCGCGATGCGATTGCCCGGTGGCGCAATTCGTCGGTGACCGACTTCAGCCGCACGAGGCTGCGCACCCGGGCGAAGAGGGCGGCATCGTCGATCGGCTTGGTCAGAAAATCATCGGCTCCGGCATCGAGCCCTTTCAGCCGATCGCTCGGCTGATCGAGTGCGGTCACCATCACGACGGGGATATGGGCCGTGGTCGGGCTGTTCTTCAGCCGCCGGCAGGCCTCGAACCCGTTCAAGCCCGGCATCATGACGTCGAGCAGCACGATATCAGCCTCGCCGCGCTCGCAGATCGCCAGGGCGTCGACCCCGTTGAGGGCCGTCGTCACGTCAAAATATTCCGCCGACAGCTTGGCCTCGAGCAGCTTCACATTTGTGAGGATGTCATCGACGACCAGGACACGCGCAGACATGGAGCCGCTCCCGCCGCTCAGGCCGCGCCGGCATAGGCGCGTACCGTTTCCAGGAACTTGGCAACCGAGATCGGCTTCGAGAGATAGGCCTCGCAGCCGCCCTCCCGGATCCGCTCCTCATCTCCCTTCATTGCGAAGGCGGTCACCGCGATCACGGGAATGGATTTGAGCGTGTCGTCTTCCTTGATCCACTTCGTGACCTCCAGACCCGAGACTTCGGGAAGCTGGATATCCATCAGGATCAGATCGGGATGATGGGCGCGCGCCAGCTCGATAGCCTCTATGCCATCGGCCGTCTTCAGCGTCGCATAGCCATGCGCCTCGAGAAGATCGTTGAAGAGCTTCATGTTGAGCTCGTTGTCCTCGACGATCAGGACCGTCTTCGTCATGCCGTTCCCCTGTTTCGCCTCGGAAGGCGTCGGTCTATTCCAGGCTTTCCAAGCCGACAGCTCCGTTCGATGATCATCCTAGCACGCCAGCCGTTGACGAAACGCAAACCTGATCCTGGACCCGACAACCGACCATGCCACGCTCGATCGCTTCACCCGATGCTGAAACCCTTGCCTTGCGCGCATTGGGCTTCCTCGCTGCCGATTCCGCGCGAATCGAGCCATTTCTGGCCGCAACGGGGCTTGGGCCGGAGACATTGCGTGCAGCAGCCGGCGAGCCCGGCTTCCTGGTCGCGGTGCTCGATCACCTTCTCGGCAACGAATCGCTCCTGCTCGAATTTGTCGGAAATTTAAGCCTGAATCCGGAAATCATTGGGCAGGCGCGGGAAACCCTCGCTGGCCCGCACCATGGTGACGATGCTTGACAGAAGAGCATGACCGGCCGCGCCAGGCGCCTGCGTTCTGCCGCGATTGCCTCACTGACAATGACGGCGCGGCGGGAGCCTCACGCCGCTGTCGCGCCTGCGGCTCGCCGCGCCTGATCTGCCACCCCGAACGGGACAGCCTGAGCCTCGCTCATATCGACTGTGACGCCTTCTACGCCGCGGTCGAGAAGCGGGACGATCCGTCCCTGCTCGACAAGCCGGTGATCATCGGCGGCCGCAAGCGCGGCGTCGTCTCGACGGCCTGCTATATTGCCCGCACATACGGTGTGCGTTCCGCCATGCCGATGTTCCAGGCCTTGAAGGCCTGCCCGGAAGCAGTCGTGGTGAAGCCCAACATGGCGAAATATGTCGCTGTCGGGCGCGAGGTCAGGCAGCTGATGCGGGAACTGACCCCTCTGGTCGAACCGCTATCGATCGACGAGGCCTTCCTTGATCTCTCGGGCACCGAGCGGCTGCATCACGCCAGCCCGGCCATCACGCTGGCGCGCTTCGCCAGGCGGATCGAAAACGAGATCGGCATCACCATTTCCGTCGGCCTGTCCTACGCCAAGTTCCTGGCCAAAGTCGCCTCCGACCTCGACAAGCCGCGSGGCTTYTCSATCATCGGCCGYGGYGAAGCCGTCGCCTTTCTCGCGGACAAACCCGTCAGCCTGATCCCGGGCATCGGCAAGGCAAGCGCAGCCAAGCTGGCCGAATCCGGCTTTCGTCTGATCGGCGATTTGCGGGACGCGCCGACCGAGGCGCTGTTCCGGCTCGCCGGCAAGGACGGACCGCGGCTGAAGAACCTCGCCAATGGCATCGACGCCCGCAAGGTGACGCCGGATCACGAGACCAAGAGCGTCTCCAGCGAAACTACGCTTGATGTCGACCTCTCCCGGTTCGACGAGCTGGAACCGATTCTCTGGCGCCTGTGCGAAAAGACCTCGAAGCGCCTCAAGGCCCAGGAGCTTGCCGGGCGAACCGTCACCTTGAAGCTGAAGACGGCAGAGTTTCATTCGATCACGCGCGCGAGCCGCCTGCCCGAACCAACGCAGCTCGCCGGGCGCCTCTTTGCGGCTGGACGCGAACTGCTGAAACGCGAATGCACCGGGCAGCGCTACCGGCTGATCGGCATCGGCGCGAGCGATCTCACCGGCCCCGAGGAGGCCGACCATGGCGACCTCGCCGACGTTGCCACGCCGCGTCTCAAGGCCATGGAGGGCGCGCTCGACAAGCTCCGCGCCCGCTTCGGCGATGATGCGATCGGAAAAGGCCTGAGCCTGCGCAGCCCGGACCGACCGCCATCGGGGACCAAGTCTACTTCGCGCAATCCTGATGAGGCAGAAGATCCAGACGCGTGAGCGTGCCGCGCAACGCGAAACTGCCATAGTCCATCCGGACCGCGCCGGTGACACCATTCTCATACAGTTCGAACGAGATCGAATAGGCCGGCGTGACCTCGCCTGAACCGACCTTGTAATAGGATACGGTGACCGGCCAGCGTGTCAGTTTCTCGAATTCCGGGCGCCTCAAGGGCGCCTCGCTCGGCGGCGTTTCGATGTGCTTGCCGATGACGGAGAGCGTGTCATAGACCTCTTTGCCGCTATTGGCGCCGTCATAGAGCCGCACGCTAAAGGTGTTCCGGCCCGCTCGCGCCGCCAGGATCAGCGCTTTCATCTGCGCATTGGGGAACAACGCGTCGCCGGCCTCACGATGCGTCTCCGCCTTGGGAGCGGTCAGCTTGACCTCATAGCCGTCGGCTCCCGACTTCTTCGCAGTGCCGTCGACGACTTCGGTCGGCGCGCCACTTGCGGAACTCTCGGTCTTGAAGCGGTAGCTCTGGCCGTCCCCTGCTTCGAAGCTCGTCGTCCGGGCATCGATCGTGCGCGGCCCGCCCTCACTGGTGAGCTGGGTCACCTGCCGGAAGGAGAGTGCATAACCCTCGCAGGCATCGCCGGTGAAGTCGAAGGCGATGCGCCCGCGGGCCGCCTCGATGTTCTTGGCCGGTTTCCCATCGTCGAGCACGAGATCATAGACTGCGCGGTGCGGCACCAGGACGACGCGATCCCCTGGTTTGGCCTGCGCCGGAGCGGCCGTTGGCAATGCCATCAGCAGCAGCGTCGCAGCGCCCGCTGAGCCCAGGAGACCGAAACCGATTCTGTTCATTTGCCCGCCGCCTTGCTGCACCTGATCGATGAGTCTAGTGCAATGCGGCAATGGCGCAAACAAGGCGCGCCTCGCGGCGAGCCACGCCCATGGCACAACCCCGCTTGGCAGGTCCCGCGCTTGCGGCTTACCCGGCCATCGGCCATGTAGGAATCCTGCGTCGCCGCAGCTCTGGGCCGAAGCCCGGGCGGGCTACCGCGCAGATGATCCGACTCGACCGAGCGCCAGGAGCCTGACCCGATGAGCGAAATCGAAGCCAACCTCGCTGCACTGGGCATCACCCTGCCCGCTCCCGCCGCGCCTGTGGCGAACTATGTGCCCTATGTCATCACCGGCAACCTGCTGGTGATCTCCGGACAGATCTGCTTTGGCCTCGACGGCAAGCTCTCCGACAAGCACAAGGGCAAGCTCGGCGCCGAGATCTTCAACGAAGCCGGGCTCGAGGCCGCGCGCCTCTGCGCGATCAACGTGCTGGCGCAGGCCAAAGCCGCGCTTGGCGGCGATCTCGAGCGCATCAGACGCTGCGTCCGGCTTGGCGGATTCATCAACGCGACCCCGCATTTCTCGGCGCTTCCCGCGATCATGAACGGCGCGTCCGATCTGATGGTCCAGGTTCTCGGCGATCGCGGCCGCCATGCCCGCTCGACCGTCGGCGTCGCCGAACTGCCGGCAGATGCCGCTGTCGAGGTCGAGGCGATGTTCGAGATCGCCTGATGAGCGCGCGTCCTTCCCTCGACTGGCTGGTCGCGCGGCCGATCGCGCATCGCGGCCTGCATGACCTCGCCGCCGGCCTGATCGAGAACAGCATCTCGGCGGCAGACGCCGCCATTGCCGGCACCTTCGGCATCGAATGCGACATCCAGCTCAGCGCCGATGGCGAAGCCATGGTGTTTCACGATTTCGTGCTCGATCGGCTGACGGCTGAGACCGGCAATGTCAATGCCAGGACGGCGGATGCGCTTGCCGCGATTTCACTGAAGGGCAGCAGCGACAGGATTCCGACCCTCGACGCGTTTCTTGATCGGATCGCCGGCCGCGTGCCCCTGGTGATCGAGGTCAAGAGCCGCTTCGACGGCGATCTCGCGCTGACGCGACGCGCTGCCGAAATCGTCGCCAGGCGCTCCGGTCAGCCGATCGTCTTCAAGTCCTTCGATCCGGCGATCGTCACTGCCCTGCGCGAGCTCGCTCCGGCGATCCCGCGCGGCATCGTGGCCATGAACGAATATGCCTACTCCGACTATGACCGGCTCGACGCGCGCCAGAAGCACGCGCTCGCGAACCTGCTGCATTTCGAGGAAAGCCGCCCCGATTTCCTGTCCTGGAAGGTCGCGGATCTGCCAAGTGCCGCCCCGTTCCTCTGCAACAAGGCACTTGGCCTTCCGCTGATGAGCTGGACGGTGCGCACCCCCGAGGATCGGGAAACAGCCCGCGTTCACGCCGACCAGATGGTCTTCGAAGGGTTCCGCCCTTGAGTGCAGGTCGCGACCGCAACGACCTGCGGGTCCGGGTCGCGACCTCGTTGAAATCCGTGCCGGCGGAAGCCTGGGACGCCTGCGCCAACCCGCATGCGGCCAGCGTGCCTCCGCCTGCACGACTTGAATCAAGCTGCGAAGCAACCGATTCACTTTCTCAACGAGACACAGATAACCCCTTCGTCTCTCACGCCTTCTTGAGAGCCCTGGAAGAAAGCGGCTGCATCGGCGGCCGCTCCGGCTGGTCTCCCGCCTATCTCCTCGTCGAGGACGGCGACGACCGGCTGCTCGCGGCGGCACCGAGTTTCGTGAAGGGTCACAGCCAGGGCGAATATGTCTTCGATCATGCCTGGGCCGACGCCTATGAACGGGCCGGCGGGCATTATTATCCCAAGCTCCAGGTCGCCGCGCCTTTCACCCCCGCAACGGGTCCCCGCCTGCTCGCGGCGGACGGGCCGCGCACCKGCGAAGCACGCGCCGGCCTGATCGCCGGGCTGGAGGCCCTGCGCGACCAGACACGCTCCTCTTCGATCCACGTCACCTTCACGCAGGAGCCCGATCTCGGTGCACTGATCGAGGCGGGCTATCTCGAGCGCCACGATCTCCAGTTCCACTGGGGCAATGACGGTTTCGCGACCTATGACGATTTCCTCGCCACCCTTGCCTCGCGCAAGCGCAAGGCGCTGAAACGCGAGCGGCGTGAGGCGCTTTCGGCCGGCATCACGGTGGAGGTTCTCAGCGGCTCCGGCCTGACCGAGGCGGTCTGGGATGATTTCTTCGCCTTCTATCAGGATACCGGCTCGCGCAAATGGGGCCGGCCCTATCTGAACCGGCGCTTCTTTTCACTGGTCGGGCAAGCACTGGGCGAGCGCATCGTGCTGGTCATGGCCCGCCGCGCTGGGCGCTATATCGCAGGCGCCATCAATTTCCGCGGAGCGAACACGCTCTACGGCCGCAACTGGGGCTGCATCGAGGACCACCCCTTCCTTCATTTCGAGCTCTGCTACCACCAGGCGATCGACTACGCGATCGCACATGGGCTCGCCCGCGTCGAAGCCGGTGCCCAGGGCGAACACAAGATCGCGCGCGGCTATCGCCCCGTCATCACGCGCTCGGCCCATCACCTCGCCGATCCCGGTCTGCGCCGCGCAGTTTCGGCCTATCTCGGGACCGAGCGCGAGCATATTGCAGCCGCCTGCGAGGCGCTCACGGCGGAGAGCCCGTTCCGCAGGGATGGACGCACAGATGAAGTGTGACAGCGGCGGCGTCCATCCTGCGCGAGAGGTCACATTCTGCGACGACGCAGTGCTCGGCTACGATCGCAGCCGCACCGCCTTCGCGTCCGGGGAGCCGCTGCTGCTCGACGACGCGTATCGCCTCACCCACTTGCCGCTGGTTGCCCCGCATCACCCGGGCGTGATCGCAAATCTGCCGGGGCGCTTCTACGACATGGGACGGCACCCGTCGGTCTTCTCGCTCGTGCTGCCGGTCGACGATGCCGCGCTGCGTGCCTCGCCCGCGTTCATCGCCATGGAATCCGAGCTGAAGACCGCGCCATTCGCCGCAAAGATCGCCTGGGATATCCTGCCGAGGCGCGCCGAGCGCCTGCACGCCACCCTCTGCGGCTCGCTTGGCACGGACGTTCCGCCGTCCATCGATCCCGCTGCTCGAGCAGCGCTCGGCGATCTCGGTCGCCTCACCGTCGAACTGCGCGGCCTGTTCTCCGGAAACGTCAATCGTGGCCGGCTCTATCTGCGCGCCTATCCGGAGCAGCGCCGCGGTCAGAACGTCTTTCATGCCATTCAATCTGCGCTCGGTCGGCAGCAGACCGATCTCTACGTCGTCGGCCTCTACAATCTGACCGACGACCTTTCCCCCGCCGAGGCCGCTGCGCTTGCCGGCATCGTGGAGCGCTGGTGGCATCGGCCGCTCCTGCGTTTCGAGGCGCGCGACCTCTGGCTGCTTGGCGCGCGCGACGATCTCGTGCTGGATGCCGCAATCATCGAGACGCTGTCTCTTGACGCTGGGCGGCAGCGCACCTCACCCTGACAGCATCTTTCCTGTAGAACGGACCGGCCAACGATGACCGCCTATGATTCTGCCAATGTCTTCGCCAAGATCCTGCGCGGCGAGCTGCCCAGCCACAAGGTCTATGAGGACGACGAGACCGTCGCCATCATGGACATCATGCCCCGTGCCGACGGGCACGTCCTTGTCCTCCCCAAGGCCGCCTGCCGCAATGTGTTCGATGCGCCGCCGGACGCGCTCAAGGCAGTGGCGCTGACGACCCAGAAGCTCGCCMATGCCGTGAAGAGCGCCTGCGCAGCCGACGGCATCACCATCCAGCAGTTCAACGAGCCGGCTGGCGGCCAAGTCGTGTTCCACCTGCATGTCCATGTCATGCCGCGCTGGGACGGCGTTGCGCTTCGCCCCCATACGGGTGCGATGGAGGCGAATGAAGTGCTTGCTGCGAACGCCGAAAAAATCCGGGCCGCGCTAAAAAATATCTGAAGGCATGTCACAGGCGTTGGGCCTGCCTCGTCTTGCTTCCATCAGACACAGATGGAGAAGATCATGCCCCAACGCCTCAATGTCTTCCAGGTTGCTCCGGCCGCGGTCAACGCCGTCCTGGGAATGCAGAACTATGTCGAAGAGTGTGGGCTGGAGCACAGCCTGCTCGAACTGGTGAAGATGCGCGCATCGCAGATCAACGGCTGTGCCTATTGCCTGCACATGCACTCGGCCGATGCGCGCAAGGCCGGCGAGACCGAAGCGCGGCTCTATCTGCTGAGCGCCTGGCACGAGTCGGAACTCTACACCCCGCGCGAGCGCGCTGCCCTGCGCTGGACCGAGGCGTTGACCCGCTTATCCGAAGCCAGTGCGAGCGACGAGGCCTTCTCCGAATTGCGCGAGCATTTCAGCGAAGCCGAAGCGGTCAATCTTTCGGTCGCGATCGGAGCGATCAACACCTGGAACCGCATCAATGCCGGCTTCCGAGCCCGGCACCCGCAGGATCGCCAACGGTCCGCGGCTGCCTGAGGCCGCCTCGCGCAGGGATCCTGCGCAAGAAATCCGAGAGTCCGCTGTCGCGGGCTCTCGCTCACCTGCGAGATGGCATTCATGACCCTGCAGACCGCGTTCGAACAGCATCGGCGCTTCCTGACCCGACTTGCGTATCGAATGCTGGGCTCCGTCAGCGACGCCGAGGATATCGTCCAGGATGCCTGGCTGCGCTGGCACGAGGCCAGTCGCGACGAAATCTCGAACCCTCGCGCCTATCTCGCCCAGGTAGTGACGCGGCTCTGCCTCGATCAGATGAAATCGGCCCGCAGCCGCCGCGAATTCTATGTCGGGACCTGGCTACCGGAACCGCTCGTCGAAAGACTCGGCAGCGCCGAGGTCGCCGATGACGAGCTCGATGCCCCCATCGCCCTGATGCTGGCTCTCGAACGCCTGTCTCCATTGGAGCGGGCGGCTTTCCTTCTGCACGACATCTTCGACATGGACTTCACCGAGATTGCCGCAATGCTGGAGCGCAGCGAGGCCGCCTGCCGTCAGCTCGCCAAGCGCGCACGCGACCATGTCCGGCTCGACACGCCGCCGCGCAACAAGGTTTCCCGGGAGGAGGCCGCGCGCTTCGCCGAGGCCTTTTTCAAGGCGTCACATCAATCCGACCCGACGATGTTGCAGCGTCTGCTCGCCCAGGATGTCGTCCTGCACAGCGATGGCGGCGGCAAGGTCCAGGCCGTGTTCAAGCTGATCTTCGGCGCGGACAAGGTCGCTCGTTTCTTTGCGCGCCTCTCCCACGCACTGACCCAGCGCAACGTCTCGACGACCAGCTATGAACCTGTACTGATCAATGGCCTGCCCGGCTATGTCAGCCTGGAGAACGGCCAGACCCTGCAGGCAACGGCGCTCGACATCCGCGACKGGCTGATCCACGCCATCTACGTGGTCCGCAATCCCGACAAGCTGCGCCATCTTCAGCAGCCTGGTCCCTGAGGGACCTGTCAGGCCGCCTGGCTCAGCATCCAGCCGCCGCCGATCAGCACCGCCTCGCCGACAATGACGGCGAGAAAAACGCGCCGTCGGTCGAACAGGACGATGGCCAGCGTCGCCGCCAACGCTCCGACGCGCAAGGAGAGCGGCAAGGCCGCGAGCGCGCCTGGCGGCGCGATGATCAACTTGGCGACGACCCCGGCGAGCAACGCCGTCGCCACCGCCCTCACCCATTCCAATGCCGGCGAATCGGCGTTGATGCGCCGTGCGAAGGCGACTGCGAGCCAGCGCCAGATCTCGGTCGGCAGGGAAGCGAAGAGCAGCAGCGCGAGATAGGGCCAGAATGGGCCGTCGAGCAGCGGGATCGGCTGTGTCATGCGCGCCGCGCCCCGATGCGCTGCACGGCAAAGGCGATGYTGCCGCCGATCAGGCCGGAGACGATCAGATCGAAGCCGCTACCCATCAGACGGTCGAAGATCGGCGCCAGCGCAAGGCCAAGCCCCATCGCGATGAAGTCCCCGCGGTGGCGGATACCGGCAGCGATCGATGCGAGGAAGAAGATCGGGGTCAGGCAGAGCAGCCCGGCAGCAAGCGGAAGCGGAAGCGCTCCAACGAGGTAATAGCCTGCATAGGTGCCCGCTGCGCTCACCATCATGCAGGCATTGGCGAAGCCGAGGAAATAGGCCACGCGCTGGTGCGGCGCGATCCCCGGCAGGCGGCGCAGGCCCTCGGTCCAGGCGGTAACGGCAACGTAATGCGCGAGCAGCAGCTGCATCGCGATGCCTTGCCCCGGCCGGCGCAGCAGCGGCAGGATCGCCACCGTCATCGGCAGGAAGCGCAGCGAGGCAAAGCCGATCGCAAGCGCGATCGCGCTCCACGCAGCCCCCGCCGCGATCGATGCGAAGAAGATCACCTGCGACGGCCCGGCCCAGACCAGCATGGTCGAGAGCACAGCGACATCGACGGGATAGCCGACATCGCGCGCCAGCGAGCCGACACCGACGAGTCCAAAGCCGACAACCCAGGCCGGCAGCGACAGCGCATCGCGTATCCCGGCCAGGGCGGTGCGCTGCCAGCTCCAGTCGGCCGATACGCTCATGAGAGATTCTGCACGCCTGACGGGTCGGTCACTCGAAAAGCCGCACCGGCCYGAGATGGCCGGGCGGGCCCCGTTCTAAACGCTCGCGCGCGGGAAGCCGACATCCGGCATCGCGCGGTCACCCTTGCACAGCCTGCAAAGGCAAGGGGTGGCTCTCAGGTGCCACCCTTCATCACGATGCCGATCAGCTCGTTGCCGAAATCGATGATTTCCTTCGGCACGCCGCCAACCGACTTGATACCGAGATAGATCAGATAGCCGAAGGCCGGCACGAGGATCCAGCCAAGGATTTCCTCGAACAGCACGCGCCGCCGGCGGCGGCGCGCACGCTTCTCGAACCAGCCAAGTTTTTCCTTGGCAGGCTGTACCGGGGCTTCGCCGCTGGTCTGGAGCGCGGCAGCTTGGGTCTTGCGTCGAAAGAACACGGTCTCAGGCCTTCGTCAGCGGGACCTTCGGCACGGTACGAATGGCGCGTTGCGCCGCCTTGGGCGGCTCGGCCGGGCCACCGCCCTTGCCGTCTCCGCCCTTCGGCGCCCGGCGTGTGCCGGGCGTGCCCGGCTTCGCTGAGCCCTTCGCCTTTGCCCGCGGCGTGCGCTTCTCGGCCGCCGCCGCCACGTCCTTCTCCGGCTTGGGCTTGACCGGCCCGTCGGGGAATTCGAGCCCCAGCACCTTGATGCCGGTCTCGGACTGAACGACGACGACCTTGACCGCCCCACCACCCTTCAGGCGCCCGAACAGGACCTCGTCGGCGAGCGGTGTCTTGATCGTCTGCTGGATCAGGCGAGCCATCGGCCTCGCCCCCATCGCCTCGTCGTAACCGTTCTCGACCAGCCACTCGCGCGCTTCGTCGGTGAGCTCGATCGTGACATTGCGATCGGCGAGCTGAGCTTCGAGCTGGAGCACGAACTTGTCGACGACACGCGCCACCACCGTCTTCGGCAGATGGCTGAAGGAAATTACCGAATCCAGCCGGTTGCGGAACTCCGGCGCGAACAGGCGGTTCACCGCCTCGGTATCGTCCCCCTCGCGCTTGGCCCGCGTGAAACCATAGGCTGCGCGTGCCATGTCGGCGGCACCGGCATTGGTCGTCATGATCAGGATGACGTTCCTGAAATCGACCTGCTTGCCGTTATTGTCGGTCAGCTTGCCGTGATCCATCACCTGCAACAGGATGTTGAACAGGTCGGGATGGGCCTTCTCGATCTCGTCGAGCAGCAGCACCGAATGCGGATGCTGGTCGACCTGATCGGTCAGAAGCCCGCCCTGATCGAAGCCGACATAGCCGGGAGGTGCGCCGATCAACCGCGAAACCGTGTGGCGCTCCATATATTCCGACATGTCGAAGCGGATCAGCTCGACGCCGAGCGACGCGGCGAGCTGGCGCGCCACTTCGGTCTTGCCGACGCCCGTCGGGCCGGCAAACAGGTAGCAGCCGATAGGCTTTTCGCCATCACGCAGGCCGGCACGGGCCAGCTTGATCGAGGACGACAGCGCCTCGATCGCCTTCTCCTGGCCGTAGACCGTGCGCTTCAACGTGTTCTCGAGATTGCGCAGAACCTCGGCGTCGTCCYTGGAGACGGTCTTGGCCGGGATACGCGCCATGACCGCGACCGCAGCCTCGATCTCCTTCACGCCAATGGTCTTCTTGCGCTTGCTCTCGGTCAGCAGCATCTGCGAGGCGCCGGTCTCGTCGATCACGTCGATCGCCTTGTCSGGMAGCTTGCGGTCATGGATGTAGCGCGCCGACAGCTCCACCGCCGCCTTGATGGCGTCATTGGTGTAGCGGAGCTTGTGGAACTCCTCGAAATAGGGCTTCAGCCCCTTCAGGATCTCGATCGTGTCCGGCACCGACGGCTCGTTGACGTCGATCTTCTGGAAGCGACGCACCAGCGCCCGATCCTTCTCGAAATACTGACGGTATTCCTTGTAGGTCGTCGAGCCGATGCAGCGCAGCGTACCCGAAGCCAGCGCCGGCTTCAGCAGGTTGGAGGCATCCATCGSCCCACCCGAGGTCGCGCCAGCGCCGATCACCGTATGGATCTCGTCGATGAACATGATCGCCTTGGGATGGGCCTCGATCTCCTTGATCACCTGCTTGAGGCGCTCTTCGAAATCGCCGCGATAGCGCGTGCCGGCCAGCAGCGTGCCCATGTCGAGCGAGAACACCGTCGCGTCCTCGAGAACCTCCGGCACCTCTCCGCGGATGATCTTCAACGCGAGCCCTTCGGCGATCGCGGTCTTGCCGACGCCGGGGTCACCGACCAGCAGCGGATTGTTCTTCTGCCGGCGGCAAAGGATCTGGATGGTGCGCTGCACCTCGGCCTCGCGGCCGATCAGCGGGTCGATGCGCCCGTCACGCGCCTTGCGGTTGAGGTTGACGCAATAGGCCTCGAGCGCGCTTTCCTTCTTCTTCTTGTCCTTGTCGGCATCGTTGCCCTGGTCGGCCCGCGACTCGCGCTGCTGCTGCTCGGGCTCTTCCTCGCTGCCGCGCACCGGCCGGCTCTCGCTCGCGCCGGGGCGCTTGGCGATGCCATGGCTGATGTAATTGACCGCGTCGTAACGGGTCATGTCCTGCTCCTGCAGGAAATAGGCGGCATGGCTCTCGCGCTCGGCGAACATCGCGACCAGCACATTGGCGCCGGTCACCTCTTCGCGACCGGAGGACTGGACATGGATGACCGCGCGCTGGATCACGCGCTGGAACCCGGCTGTCGGCTTGGAATCGTCGCGGCCATCGGTGACGAGATTGCTCAGCTCGGCATCGATATAATCGACGAGATTGCGCCTCAGCATGTCGAGATCGACGCTGCAGGCGCGCATGACGGCGGCAGCGTCCTGATCATCGACCAGGGCGAGCAGCAGATGCTCCAGCGTGGCGTATTCGTGATGACGCTCATTGGCGAGCGCCAGAGCCCGGTGAAGCGCCTGTTCGAGACTGCGCGAGAAACTCGGCACTGATGCGCTCCTATTCCGCTTTCAGGAGGATGATCGAATCCAAGACTACTTCTTCTCCATCACGCATTGCAGAGGATGCATGTGCTTGCGCGCCAGGTCCATCACCAAGGTGACCTTTGTCTCGGCGACCTCGTAGGTGAAGATCCCGCATTCGCCGACGCCGTTCTGATGCACATGCATCATGATCTGGGTCGCTTCGGCGCGGTCCTTGTTGAAGAACCGCTCGAGCACATGCACCACGAATTCCATCGGGGTGTAGTCGTCGTTGAGCAGGAGCACGCGATAGAGATTGGGCTTGCGTGTCCTGGTCCGCGTCAGCACGGCGGTGCCGGCCCCTTCGCGGCCACCGCCATCGACGGGAGAACTTGGGCGTTTCGGCCGATCGGCCATTGAGAGCGGCGCGCGCAGGTCTTCGCCGTCGCCCCGAGGCCCCGCTTCCGTTCCGCTTCCCATGGTCGCCGCTGTCTTCAAAGCTATCGTCCTGACGCTTCACCGCAGATAATGCGCCGCAAGAGAATTTACAGGCCTCTCCTCCCCTTCGCCAGTCCGTTCCATGCAGGTGGGGCACAAGCATGGCGGGCACGAAGGAATTTGTGGATGACACAGGCCGAAGGCCCCGCCACCGCATGTCCATGATTGGGAACAAGCAACCAGCGTGCCGGATCAGCGGCAGGAACTCGTCTCAACGAGACCGTCACGGAGCGCCCTCCCGGCCGAGGTCCGAGGAAATTGTCCGCCTGATATCCTGATATGTTGAAACCGGGCGCGACGGGCCGGGCCGCGCCCCTGGGCGCCCCGCGGCGTTCAGCCGCCGGCCTCGAACTTGGCCTTGTAGGCAGCCGCCTGGGTCAGGGAATCGATGCCGAAGCTGACCAGGCCGACCGCGGCGCGGCCTGCGACAGCCCTGACGACCGCGGCACCCGGCTCGACGCCGAAGCCTCCGCAGAGCTCGATCAGTTCGACGCCCTCGGCGATCAGGGACAGAGCAACGTCAGGGGCCGCTTCGGGCGTCGGCACGAAGACGATCGTCAGGCGCTCCGAGGCCGTTTCCCGCACGATACGATCGATGGCAGGGTCGCTGCCGTCCATGAGGATCATCGAGGCCCAGATATTCACGGCAGGTTCTCCCGGTCATTGGGGTGCGTTGCTGCCTGTACGGTCCAGGCAGAGTTTCCAGCAGATCGCTTCTGCTCCGGCAACGAGCCGCCACAGGAGCATCGCGGCAAATTGAATGCCCTAACGGAAGGGCAAATCAATGGAAAGCACGCCTGCGCTCTGCTCCCCCGGCCTGCGTTGCCCTGGCGATCAGCTGTTCGCCGGCCCGCTCCCCGGGACAGCCCATCGGCCCGCTACGAAGCGCCCATTCGGCCAGGCCGAGGCATGCCGGCCCTTCGCCGTCATGGAAGAGGCGAATGCCATTGCGCTCGAACACGTCCCGGACCTTCCGCAGATTTTCCGACCGGACGCCCGCCGTTGAAATTTCCATGCGGCGAATGGTGGAGAAGGAAACCTGCGCTTCCCTGGCAAGCGTAGGCGCCGACCAGTTCAGGAGCGCGCGCGCCGCCCGCACCTGCGCGGCGTGCAGCGGTGCCGTCTGCCGCGGTTGCGGACGGGCGTCGTGTTCATAGGTCGTGCAGCCAATCCACTCCCGAATCTCCCCGCTGGGTCCGCGCACCGGGAGCGCTCGTCCGGTGAGGGTGACATAATCCCCTTTCACGGTCCGGACCCTGATCGTGGCCTGATATTCCTTCTCCGTCGCGACCGCAGTCTTCCAGGCTTCGAGGAAGGTCCTTCGATCATCCGGGTGAATGGCCGCCAGTTCATCCCAGTTCCTGGCTTCCGCCGGTGACTGCCCCGTGAGCTTCGACCACTCCGTCGTCTCGACCAGCTTTCCATTCGGATAGGCGCGCCAGACGTGATCACCCAGCAGGCGAGAGAGCGCCTGCCGCCACATCGTCTCGAGATCGAGCGTCGTCATGAGCTCCTGAACATCGCTGACGTCCGTAATGACGCCGAACATCGCGACAGGGCGGCCGTTTCGATCGAAATGAGCCTGCCCCTTGCTGCGCAACCATCTCAGGCTGCCATCAGGGCGAATGATCGGAAACGTCCGGTCCTGGAGCCGCTTGTCTGCCGCGAGCCCGATGGCATTGCTGAAGTCCAGCTGGTCGTCCGGATGCACCAGGGACTGATAGAGATCGATCGTTGGCACCACCGCCGCGGCGTCCAGGCCGAGGATCCTGAACAGTCCGGTCGACCAGGTGACCTCGGATGTGTCGAGATCCCAGCTCCAGGTGCCAATGCTGAACTTGTCCTCGATCACCCGGAGCCGCATGTCGGGCGAACTCAGTAGTCGCTTGGATGTTGGCATCGCTGGCTGCTTCGATGGTCGACGGGCGGTATCGGCGGCTTGCTACGTTCTGCTGTGAATAGAGCTCTCACCGAGAGGGCGGAAGAAGAATATCGGAACCTAGGAGACAAGCAGCTCTCTTCCGGATGCGATCACATTCCAACTTTCGTGACTGAGGCATGAATACGAGGGATCAATCTGATTATTTTCTCCATTCAGAGCGAGACAAAAAACACAATATGCTCACGCCACGCTCTGATTGAATATTTAATGCTCTACTTTACTGGGCTCGAACCAAAACAAGGAAATCGTCGATTCAGGTTGGAGTGTTACTGCTGAACCACGGTGAGATGCGAGGCGCGAAACAGCATGAGCAGGACGTCGCCGCGACGTGAAGCATGGTTGCGATGGCGAATTGTTGGACACTCGGGACTCCCCCCACACGGAGGGGGCTCAGCGCACAGGTCGAAGTGACGGACGGCAACCGCACGCAGCATGCCCGCTTCCGGGATGGTCGCGGCCCGACGCGCGAAGCGGATGCCGCCTGGCTGGCCGATGATGGCACCCCACTCGGCTGGCAGCCCCCCCCCACTGGCGCCGAGCAGCACCGCGGCCACCACAGAGAGTATTCGAGCTGGATTAGCGGAGCGGTCCTTGCGGGTGCCTCCCTGCGCGAAGCTGATGCGCCGCTCGCGAGAATCCGGCCTGGAAATCCGCCCCTTTGAACTGTGCCTGGAATGCAACGTTCCGCAGAGTTAATCGGCGATGAACGGTGGTTCGTTGCCTGCCTCACACCAGAGGCTATGGTGCGGACTCGGCCGGGGGGCAATTGCGTGTCATCAGCAGCGGGACTGGATGAGGTGTCGCGAGGCGTCGCGCTGCGGCGACCTTGTGTTGCGCGGTCACGTCCCGCCATGCTCGCCCTTCTCACCTTCGCACTGGCTGCGCCGGCTCTGGCCGATGGCGGAGCTGGCGGCGGAGGGGATGGCGCAGGCGGTGGCGACAATCTCACCCTTCCCGGTGACAGCGGGAACGTCGGCGGTAGCGGCGGGGGCGGCGGCGGGGGCGGCTCCGGCATAACCGGCGGCTCAGGCGGCAGAGGCAACGCCGGTATCGGCGGAATCGGAGGAGCCACCGCGGGAGCTGCGGGACAGGACGGGCAGGATTCCAACGGCGCTGGCGGTGGCGGCGGTGGCGCTCATGGCAGCGT
>NZ_JBFTLD010000083.1:0-23568 GCF_056396265.1 Allobosea sp. 05T422_2
ATATCGGCGAAGGCTGCGGCCTGTCGCGCGTTGGCTGGATCGGCCTCATCCTCGGATGAGGCGAAATGCGACATCACAAGACCGATGCCTGCGGCCGTGATCGTGCCTGAGCGCTCACGCGCGAGGTTCAAGCCTTCGCCGGCCCAGAGCCCGAGCCGGTTCATCGCGGTGTCGACATGCAGTGCCGCCGACCTGACCGCGGCTCCGCCCTGGCGGAAAGCGGCCCATTCGAGCAGTTCTTCATGCGAACCGAGCACCGGTGACAGGCCGTGCAGGGCAAAGTGGCCGCAGGTTTCCGGCAAGAGGCCGTTCAGCACATAGATCGCCGCGTCCGGATCCACGGCTCGTGCCCGAATGCCCTCGGACAGATGGGCGACGAAGAACGTCCGGCAGCCGGCCTTGGCGAGAGCTGTGACCGCTGGCTCGATGCCGATGCCATAGGCGTCGGCCTTGACCACGGCGCTGGTCTCGGCCCCGCTGGCACGCTGTCCGAGCGCACGCCAATTCGCTACCAGCGCCCCGAGATCGATCGTCAGTGTCGCGCCGGCCATGCCGGCATCCGGGGTATCGAAGGCGGTCATATCTGTTCCGGCAAATGGGCTTCTTCGGCGCGGTCGGAGAAGCGTGTGACGTCGGCATCGAACTGCAGGGCGATGGTGCCGGTCGGGCCGTGACGCTGTTTGCCGATGATCAACTCGGCGAGACCATGGGCCACCTCCATCTCGTTGAGCCAGGTCGCATGTTCCGGCGTGCCGGCACGCGGTTCCTTGCCCTTGAGGTAATATTCCTCGCGATAGACGAACATCACGACGTCAGCGTCCTGCTCGATCGAGCCCGATTCGCGCAGGTCCGAGAGCTGGGGCCGCTTGTCGTCGCGGTTCTCGACCTGGCGCGAGAGCTGCGAGAGCGCGATGATCGGTACCGAGAGTTCCTTGGCCAGCGCCTTCAGGCTGGTCGTGATCTCGGTCAGTTCCTGCACGCGGTTCTCGCCCTTCTTGGCCGAGCCCGAGAGCAGCTGGAGGTAGTCGATGAAGAGAGCATCGAGCCCCTTCTGGCGCTTCAGCCGTCGCGCGCGCGCCATCAGCTGGGCGATCGAGAGGCCACCGGTCTGGTCGATATAGAGCGGCAGTTTCTCGATCTGGTTTGCGACATCGGCCAGCCGCGCGAAATCGCCTTCGGAGATGCGGCCCTGCCTGATCTTGTATGACGAGATGCCCGATTGTTCGGCGACGATACGGGTCGCGAGCTGGTCGGCCGACATTTCGAGTGAGAAGAAGGCGACGATACCGCCGTCGACGGATTTGAGCGAACCGTCATCCTGTCGCTCGCCGCGCCAGGCCTTGGCGATGTTGAACGCGATATTGGTCGCAAGCGAGGTCTTGCCCATGGCCGGGCGACCGGCCAGCACGATCAGGTCCGAGCGCTGCAGGCCGCCCATGCGCGCGTCGAGATCGCGGAGGCCGGACGAGATGCCTGAGAGACCGCCGGCGCGCTGGTAGGCGCTCGCCGCCATGTCGATCGCGAGGCGAAGCGCGCCATCGAATTTCTGGAACCCGCCCTCGTAGCGGCCCTTCTCGGCCAGTTCATAGAGCCGACGCTCGGCTTCCTCGATCTGCTCGCGAGGCGCCATCTCGACCGGTGCGTCATAGGCGACGTTGACCAGATCCTCACCGACGCCAATGAGCAGGCGCCGGATGGCGAGTTCGTAGATGGTGCGCCCGTAATCCTGCGCGTTGATGATGGTCGTGGCCTCGGCCGCGAGGCGCGCGAGATATTGCGAGGCCGTGATGCCGCCAAGATCGATCTCGGCGAGAAATGTCTTCAACGTGATCGGCGTCGCGATCTTGCCCGCTCGGATCAAACTCGCGGTCAACTCGAAGATGCGCTGGTGGATCGGCTCGAAGAAATGGTCCTGCAGCAGGAAGTCCGAGACGCGGTAGAACGCGTCGTTATTGACCAGGATTGCACCCAGCAGCGCCTGCTCAGCCTCGATATTATGGGGCTGGACGCGATACTCCGCCTCTTGACTGTCGAGACGGGCAACGAGGGCGGTGGCAGTGGCCATGATCTGCGGGCAAGCTCGGCTGAGATGAGTCGGATAAACTGTACTCTAGCACCCTGACGCCCGATGCCAGCAGGCAATGCGGCTTCCTCCCGATCTTCACACCCCTCCAACGAAAAGGGCGCCGTGTTGCCACGGCGCCCTTGACTCATGGTTAGACGAGGTCGTCTCAGCGATCGTCGTTGTCGCCGGCCTCGGCCAGTGCCGCGCCGACCTCGAGACCGAGATCGTCGAGATCGAACTCCTCGCGAGCCGTGACGTTCTCACCCCGGACCTGGCGCTCGGCCTCTTCAGCGGAACGGGCGATGTTGATGGTGACGGTGACCGAAACCTCAGGATGCAGCACGACCGGAACGGTGTGCAGACCGAGCGTCTTGATCGGCGCGTTCAGGGTGATCTGGCTACGGTCGACGCTGAAGCCGTCCGCGGTCAGGGCCTCGGCGATGTCGCGGGTCGAGACCGAACCGTAGAGCACGCCGGACTCGCCCGACTGACGCAGCATCACGACCGAGTGGCCGTTCAGCGTCTCGGCGACCGAATCGGCCTCCTTCTTGAGCTCGAGATTGCGGGTCTCGAGCTGGGCGCGCTGCGTCTCGAAGCGCTTCCTGTTCTCTTCGGTGGCGCGCAGCGCCTTGCCGCGGGGCAGCAGGAAATTACGGCCGAAGCCGTCACGCACGCGGACGACTTCGCCCATCTGGCCGAGCTTGGCGACGCGTTCGAGCAGGATCACTTCCATTGGTCTTCTCCTTCTTGTGTTTGATGTCAGGCGTTAGGCATGGGTGGAACGGTGGGTGGGGCCTTTCGGCGCCCCAGCAGAGAATCGACGATGCCGRCAAGCGACAGCAGCGGTGTCAGCAGGGCCTGCATGATGACGAGCGCGAGATAGACCGAGATCAGCGCCGGCCCGCGCCAGGCTTTGCCGCGCGTCAGATCGTGGATGGTGGCCAGCCCGCTGAACATGAAGGCAGCGAGCAGTGCGCCGGTCATCGCAGCTCCGGCGACGCCGATGAAACCGCCGAGCGTGCCTATCGCCATTGCCAGGCCAAGCAGGATCAGCGCCTGGCGGGGAACCGTCGTTGCCGGAATGAAAGGCCACGGGCGCGGCAGCCGGCCGGAGACCTGCACTGCCTTGGCCGCAAGCCAGAGATTGGCGACGATCGTCGTGACGAAGGACGCGCCGATCCCGACGGGGACCGCGGGCGCGAGCGTCAGCGCAAGCTCGGAAACCTTCACATCTGCTGGCAAGGCGATGAGGCGGCTGCGCACCATCTCGGAGAGCAGGTTCTCGATGACGCGTGCGATCACCGTGCGATAGGTGTCGTAGTCCGTGGTCATCACGAGAGCGCTGCCAACGGTTGTCAGCGCGGCTATTGCGGCGATCCAGACCAGAAGATGACCKAGCGGATACCACTCGGCACCGCCCGTGCCGTCATGACGGGCAAGAAGCGCGAGGTAGGCAATCCACCAGGCTGGCAGCGCGACGATCAGCGCATAATTCAGCCCGCCGGCAAAGCTGAGCGCGATCATGCCGGCGATCGCGCCGGCTGCGGTCGCAACAAGCCCGGCGCGATGATTCCAGCCGAGTGCCGCGATGAAGATCGGAAGAGGGGCTGCGGAATACAGCAGAATAGCCAGCGGCGATCCGGTGATCACCACTGCGAAAAGAAGGGCCGAGACAAGGCCCGCACCGATGCCGACGATCGGAAGCATTCTTCGTCCTGCTGTCCCGCTGCTCGAAAATGGCAGGGTGAGAGGCATCTTGCCTCAACATACCCGGCGGGATTTCACCGCTGGGCGACTAGGGGTTCGGCCATCGCCGGTGCAAGGCACCGGCGATGGGTCGCAATCCGCTTAGCGGATGACGTAGGGCAGCAGGCCCAGGAAGCGGGCGCGCTTGATCGCCTGGGCGAGCTCACGCTGCTTCTTGGCCGAAACGGCCGTGATACGCGACGGCACGATCTTGCCGCGCTCGGAGATGTAGCGCGAAAGCAGGCGCACATCCTTGTAGTCGATCTTCGGAGCGCCTTCGCCCGAGAACGGGCAGGACTTGCGGCGGCGGAAGAAGGGGCGGCGGGCGCCGGCGGAAGCGGTCGACATGGCTTAGGCCTCCGTGCCGGTGGTTTCGGTGGTCTCGTCTTCGCGACGCGGACGGTCACGGCGCGGGCCGCGATCGAAACGGTCGCCGCCACGCTCGAAGCGGTCACCGCCGCGCTCGCCGCGGTCGTCACGATCGCGCTTCTGCAGCATGGCCGACTGGCCTTCCTCGAGCTCCTCGACGCGGATCGTCAGGAAGCGCAGGACGTCTTCGTTGATGCGCATCTGGCGCTCCATCTCCAGCACGGCGGCGGAGGGAGCGTCGATGTTCAGCAGCGAGTAATGAGCCTTGCGGTTCTTGCGGATGCGATACCCGAGCGACTTCACGCCCCAGTACTCGGTCTTGGTGACCGAGCCGCCATTCGCCTCGATGATGCCCTTGAACTGTTCGACAAGAGCTTCGACTTGCTGCGCGCTGACATCCTGCCGCGCGAGCAGCACATGCTCGTACAATGCCATTATGGCCTTCCTTTGTTTTACCCTGTTTCGCTCGGCGCGGAGCCCTCCGAGCCCTGGATAAGGCCCGACAGGATTTCATCGAAGGCGGAGACACGGGATGGCGGTTCGAGAGCCGAACCTGCGGATGCTTGATAAGCGCCCGCCATCCGTTCAGCCTCCGGCCGAACAAACAGGAGGCGGCTGATACAGCGTCGTGGCCATTTCCGCAAGCCAAATCACTGCACAGGTGGCCGCGAATTCTCCAGCAAAGCTTGACTTGGCCTCCCAAGCAATGTGAGAGCGCCGTCGCGATGACTAATTTATGAACATCGGGATTTTCTCAGCATGACAACCGCGTTCATCTTTCCCGGCCAGGGCTCTCAGGCCGTCGGCATGGGCAAGACCTTGGCCGACGCCTTTCCGGTGGCCAGGGCAGTCTTTGCCGAGGTCGACGACGCCCTGTCGCAGAAGCTTTCGGCGATCATGTGGGATGGTCCTGCTGAGGAGTTGACGCTGACCGCCAATGCTCAGCCTGCCCTGATGGCTGTGAGTCTTGCCGTGATCCGCGTCCTTGAGGCGGAGGCGGGCCTGTCGCTGCAGCGCGATGCGGCCTTCGTGGCCGGCCACTCGCTCGGCGAGTATTCTGCGCTGGCGGCTGCCGGCAGCTTCTCGATTGCGGATGCTGCGCGCTTGTTGCGGATTCGCGGCGACGCCATGCAGAAGGCTGTGCCGGCAGGCGAGGGGGCGATGGCAGCGCTGCTCGGGGTCGAGCTCGAACAGGCGCGCGAGATTGCCAGGGATGCAGCGCAAGGCGAGGCCTGCGAAGCTGCCAATGACAATGGTGGCGGACAGGTCGTTCTCTCCGGCAGCAAGGCGGCGATCGAGCGGGCTATTGCGCTCTCCGGGCAGCGCGGCGTCAAGCGCGCCCTGCCACTACCGGTATCAGCGCCCTTCCATTGCGCGCTGATGCAACCTGCCGCCGATGCTATGCGCGAGGCCCTGGCAAGGGTCGCTCTGGCGGCGCCGGTTGTTCCGGTGATGGCCAATGTCGGAGCTGCTCCGCTGAGCGACCCKGATGCGATCCGCGCGTCGCTGGTGGCGCAGGTGACGGGAACCGTGCGCTGGCGCGAATGCGTGCAGGCTATGGCCGATGCCGGCGTGACCCGTTTCGTCGAGGCAGGCAGCGGTAAGGTGCTGGCCGGCTTGGTCAAGCGTATCGCAGCCGGCACGAGTGCGGTTTCGCTCGGCGCCGCCGACGATATCCGCAATTACAGTGCCCAGAACGGGTGAGCCGGCAGGATGCCGGGTCGAAATAAAGAGGAGGCAGCATGTTTGACCTGACGGGGAAGAAAGCCCTGGTCACCGGCGCGACCGGAGGGCTGGGCGGCGCGATCGCCCGCACGCTCCACGGCCTCGGTGCCAGCGTCGCTCTGTCCGGCACGCGGGTCGAGGCGCTCGAGGCTCTCGCAGCCGAGCTTGGCGAGCGCGTCGTGATTGCGCCCTGCAACCTGTCGGACAAGGATTCGGTCGAGGCGCTCGTCCCGACTGCTGAGGAGAAGCTCGGGGGGCTCGATATCCTCGTCAACAATGCTGGCGTGACGCGCGACAATCTTTTCCTCCGCCTCAAGGACGAGGACTGGGACAGCGTGATCGCCGTCAATCTGACCKCAGCATTCCGGCTGTCGCGGGCGGCCGTGAAGACGATGATGCGCCGCCGCTATGGCCGCATCGTTTCGATCGGTTCGGTCGTCGGCGTCACCGGCAATCCCGGGCAGGGCAATTACGCCGCCTCGAAAGCCGGGCTGATCGGGATGTCCAAGGCGCTGGCGGCGGAAGTCGCCAGCCGCAACATCACGGTGAATGTCGTTGCACCGGGCTTCATCGAGTCGCCGATGACGCAGGCGCTCAACGACAAGCAGCGCGAAGGCATCCTCGCCGACGTGCCGATGGGCCGATTGGGTGTGGGTGACGATGTTGCTGCAGCTGTCGCTTATCTCGCCAGCAACGAGGCCGCTTACGTGACCGGGCAGACGCTTCACGTCAACGGTGGAATGGCAATGATTTGAAGGTCTTGAGAAGGTTCTTTGTAACCTTCCCAGATCGGTTTGCGGCTCTCGTCAGCTATCGACGAGTGTGTTAACTAGCGCCGTCGCGCTGCAGCGCGCGTGCTCGGGGGGACTTGACGCGAACCCTGTTGTTGCGTTTGTGCAGCCTTAAGAGTTCCGCCCCGGCGGCATTCCGGAAGGGGTGCCGGGTGGCGGGAGCGGTTCCCTACACGCATCGCGATCCAGCGATGCGTTTCAAGCTTTGAGGAAAAGATCCATGAGCGATGTCGCCGAGCGCGTGRAGAAGATCGTGATCGAGCATCTCGGCGTCGAACCCGAGAAGGTCGTCGAAGGCGCCAACTTCATTGAAGATCTGGGTGCCGACAGCCTCGATACGGTCGAGCTCGTGATGGCTTTCGAGGAAGAGTTCGGCGTCGAGATTCCGGACGATGCTGCCGAGACGATCGTCACGGTCGGCGACGCCGTCAAGTTCCTCTCGAAGAGCGCCTGATCGGCCTCTGGCCGTTACTGCATCATGAGCCCACGCAGCTACACCATGCGACGTGTCGTGGTGACCGGGCTTGGCATGGTGACGCCGCTTGCATGCGGCGTCGAGCCGACCTGGTCACGTCTGATCTCCGGCGCCAGCGGCGCCGGTCCGATCACGAGCTTCGACGCGAGCGACCTTCCCGCCCAGATCGCCTGCAATATTTCGCGCGGCGATGGTTCCGACGGCACCTTCAATCCTGACGATTGGATGGAGCCGAAGGAACAGCGGAAGGTCGATGATTTCATCGTCTTCGCAATGGCGGCTGCGACGCAGGCGCTCAATGATGCCGGGTGGAAACCCGAAAGCTATGAGGACCAGATCGCGACCGGTGTCGCGATCGGGTCCGGCATTGGTGGGCTCGGCGGCATCTATGAAGCGTCGATCCTGCTCAAGGAGCGCGGCCCGCGCCGCCTCTCGCCTTTCTTCATTCCMGGCCGGTTGAGCAATCTCGCCGCCGGCTATGTTTCGATCACGCACGGCCTCAAGGGGCCGAATCACGCAGTGGTCACGGCTTGCTCGACCGGCGCTCATGCCATTGGCGATGCCTCGCGGATGATCGCTCTCGGCGATGCCAAGGTGATGGTCGCGGGTGGCACCGAATCGGCGATCAACCGCATCGGCATTGCCGGGTTCTGCGCGTGTCGCGCGCTGTCCACTGGCTTCAACGACACGCCTGAGAAAGCCTCGCGTCCCTATGACAAGGATCGCGACGGCTTCGTCATGGGCGAGGGGGCAGGGGTCGTCGTTCTCGAGKATCTCGAGCATGCCAAGGCGCGCGGTGCGCGCATCTATGCCGAAATCGTCGGGTACGGCATGTCGGGTGATGCTTATCATATCACCTCGCCGGCCGAGGATGGCGACGGTGCCTATCGTTGCATGTCGGCGGCGCTCGATCGTGCCGGGGTCACGGCGGGTGATCTCGACTACATCAACGCGCATGGCACCTCGACCCAGCTCGGCGACGAAATCGAGCTGCGGGCAGTCGAGCGGCTGCTCGCCAACGCTCCGCGGAAGCCCGCCATGTCCTCGACCAAGTCGGCGACGGGACACCTGCTCGGCGCGGCAGGCGCGATCGAGGCGATCTTCACGGTCCTCGCGATTCGCGACCAGATCGCACCGCCGACGATCAATCTCGACAACCCATCCGTCGAGACCGATCTGGACCTGGTGCCGAATGTCGCGAAGAAGCGCAGCATCGAGATCGCTCTCTCCAATTCCTTCGGGTTTGGCGGGACGAACGCCTCGCTGGTGATCCGGCGTTTCGTCGACTGACGCACCGGCCGATGAGGCTCAGCGCGCTTTCGCCATAATTTCTGCTAGTCTGTCACCGGATTTCGGGACAGGCTCGAAATGCGTCGCATCGCCAGGGCATTGCGGCGAACCTCACGACACCAGAACGCGAGCGCCAGCACTGTGAACACTTCGCCCCGCGTCGCCCCGAAGAGCCCGAGCGAGGCGTTGAAGCCGGTGGCGCCGCCTGCTCCGCCGCCGAAKGCGCGTCGCAGGAGGCGCAATCCCTTCATCGGCATGCTCAGCGGGTTGTTCACGACTGCGCTCGTCTTGGCCGGCGTCGTCGGTGCTGGAATCGCTGTGGTCGGCAGCCAGGGTAAGGCGCCAGGGCCGCTCGCGAGCGACCGTGTGCTGATCATTCCCAAAGAAAGCGGCCTCACCGAAATTGCCGAGCTCCTTCAGCGCGAGGGATTGATCGAGCATCCCTGGACCTTCAAGGTTTCGGCGCTGATCTCCGGCAATTGGACCAAGCTCAAGGCGGGTGAGTATCTGTTCAAGGCTCGCGCCAGCCAGCAGGACATTCTCGACATCATTGCCGAGGGCAAGGCGGTCGAGCATTCGATCACCGTGCCGGAAGGTCTGACCAGCGAACAGATCATCGCGCGGTTGCGCGACAATGATCTCCTCACGGGCGACGTCATTCAGGTGCCTCGCGAGGGGACCATCCTKCCCGACACTTTCAAGTTTCCACGCGGGTTCACACGGCAGGCGATCGTCGACCGGATGACGCGCGATCAACGCCGTATCCTCAACGATGTCTGGAGTCGCCGCCCTGCCGACCTGCCGATCAAGACGCCGCAGGAGTTGGTGATCCTGGCTTCGATCGTCGAGAAGGAAACCGGCCGCGCCGACGAGCGCCCGCGCGTTGCCGGTGTCTTCATCAACCGTCTGAACCGCAAGATGAAGCTGCAATCCGACCCGACGATCGTCTACGGGCTCGTCGGCGGCAAGGGCACGCTCGGCCGCGCGATCCAGCGTAACGAGATTACCCAGGCGACGCCCTACAATACCTATGTCATCGACGGACTGCCGCCGGGCCCGATCGCCAACCCGGGCCGTGCCGCAATGGAGGCCGTGGTCAACCATTCCAGGACCAAGGAGCTCTACTTCGTGGCTGATGGCAGTGGTGGGCACGCCTTCGCCGAGACCTTGGAGCAGCATAACCGCAATGTCGCCCGCTGGCGGCAGGTCGAGTCGCAGCGGCGCGAGGCTGGCAAGCCCTCGCCGGATTCGAATGTCGACAAGGTGGAACCGCCGCCCTCGCCGGATAATCGCACCGAAGCGCCTGGGGCCTCGCGAGCGGCCGATGCGACGTCCGGGGACAGCGAGACGGTGGGGGGCAGCCGGCGTGCGTCGGCGGATGGTCCGGCGGGAACGCGCGCGCGCGCCTTCGATGCGTCGGAAGGGACGAACCGCGATCCGCTGCTGAACCGAAGCTACGATCTCAACTCGTMGAAGCAGGTTCCAGCACTGCGCCCCTGAGCGGCTCTGGCGAGTATGGGCAGTCACGCCCGATTTCTCCCCATCTTCGCGCTTCTATGTGTGCAGCGCGACTTGCGAGCGGTGTTTCGCCTCAYTACGGTCCCGCCGCATCAGATACAGCGTCGAGCGGTGATCCTGCGCATTGTGATCGCACGGTGAGCCGTCGGGGGGAGTTTCAGCGTCCATGGCGATCGAGAGCATGACCGGCTTTGCCCGCGCAGCCGGCACCGCAGGTCTTCATGCCTGGGCATGGGAAATCCGCAGTGTCAATGCGCGCGGCCTCGATGTGCGCGTCCGGGTACCTTCCGGGTTCGAAGCCCTGGCCGAGGCGGCGCGCAAGCGCCTCGGCGCCGCCTTTTCTCGCGGTACATTGCACGTGAATCTCTCGATCAACAGCGATGCCCGGCCGGCGAAGCCTCGTATCAACGAGGCGGTGCTTGCGGGCCTGCTGGAATCCGTCGCGAGGCTGCCCGCCTCCGACAGCATCCGTCCGGCGTCCTTTGACGCGCTGCTTGGGATTCGCGGCGTGGTMGAGATTGCCGACGAGGACGAGGATATCCTGGCGCAGCTCGAGGCCCCCTTGCTTGCTGGCCTGGACGCGGTGGTCCTGGGTCTCAAGGAGGCGCGCTCCGCCGAGGGGAGAGCGCTTGAATCCGTTCTCACAGGCCACCTTGCCAGCATTGGCCGTCTGACCGATGAGGCGGAGCAGCATCCCGGGCGGAGTGTGGAAGCGATCCGCGCACGGCTCGCGACGCAGGTGCAGGCCCTGCTCGATGCCAGCCCGGCACTCGATCCGCAGCGCCTGCATCAGGAGGCCGCGCTGCTAGCGGTCAAAGCCGATATCCGCGAGGAGATCGACCGGCTGCATGCTCATGTTGCCGCGTTGCGGGGCTTGTTCGATCAGGGCGGGCCGATCGGCCGGAAGCTCGACTTTCTTGCGCAGGAATTCGGGCGAGAATCCTCGACGCTTTGCGCCAAGGCCGGTGATGCCGGGTTGTYGCGCATCGGGCTCGAGCTGCGGACGGTCGTCGACCAGATGCGCGAACAGGTTCAGAATGTGGAGTGACGGCTGATGGCCGATCTGGTGCGCCCGGCCCGTCGTKGCCTGATGTTGATCCTGTCCTCTCCCTCGGKAGCGGGCAAATCGACCCTGACGCGAACGCTGTCGCAGAAGGAAACCAATCTCGATCTATCGGTCTCGGTCACGACCCGGCTCAAGCGCCCCTCCGAGATTCATGGCGTCCATTATCACTTCATCGACCGCCCTGCCTTCGAGACGTTGCGCGAGCGCGATGATCTGCTCGAATGGGCCGAGGTCCATGGCAATGGCTACGGGACCCCGCGCAAGCCCGTCGAGGATGCACTGAAGGCCGGCCGCGATGTGCTCTTCGACATCGACTATCAGGGCACGCAGCAGATCCTCGAAAAGGCGCGCGAGGATGTCGTCGCCATCTTCATCCTGCCGCCATCCATGGCGGAACTGCGCTCTCGGCTCGTGCGTCGCGCCGAGGATGCGCCTGAGGTCATCGCCAAGCGACTCGACAACGCCCGCGACGAGATCGCTCGTTGGAGCGTCTACGACTACGTCATCATCAATGACGATCTCGGTGCTGCCTATGAATCGGTCCGCGCGATCCTCACCGCCGAACGCCTGAAGCGTTCGCGCGCGATTGGTATGAGTGAATTTGTCGCCGGGCTCCTCAGCGAAGCAATCGCGTAGGGTGCGCCGCTATCCGGCCTTCAGCCCAGCCAGGGCGTTGGCGAGGCGCACGAATCCTGAAACGGGCACTTCCTCTGCGCGCGCCGTTGGCGACAGGCCGGCGGCCTCGATCATCGGCTGCGGATCAGGCGTCACGGCCTTGAGGCTCTGGCGCAGCATTTTCCGGCGCTGGCCGAAAGCAGCCAGCGTGACACGCTCCAGCAATCTCTGTTCGCAGGGCTCCGGCCTCAGTCGCGGCACGAGTTGAACGATAGAGGACGTGATTTTCGGCGGCGGCACGAAAGCGGACCTGGGCACGTCGAACAGGATCTTGGTTTCGCAACGCCAGTTCGCGAGAACGGCCAGCCTGCCATAATCGGCGCGCTGCTCCGGGGTTGCAACGATGCGCTCGGCCACCTCGCGCTGGAACATCAGCGTGAGCGAGTTCCACCAGGAGGGCCAGGGTTCCTGGCTGAGCCAGCCAACGAGCAACGGCGTGCCGATATTATAGGGCAGGTTGGCGATGATCCGGGCGGGCGAGCCGCCAAGATGAGAGGAGAGGTCGACGGCAAGCGCATCGCCGTCAATCACCTCAAGCCGTCCCGGGTAATGTGCGGCGATCTCGGCCAATGCCGGCAGGCAACGTCGATCACGCTCGACCGCGATGACACGTCCAGCCCCGTTAGCGAGCAAAGCACGCGTCAGTCCACCTGGGCCAGGGCCGATCTCGACCACAGTCTCGCCATCGAGTGGCCCGGCGGCGCGGGCGATCCTGCTTGTCAGGTTGAGATCGAACAGGAAGTTCTGGCCCAGCGACTTCTGCGCCATCAGGCCGTGGCGTTCGACCACCTCGCGCAGCGGCGGCAGCGTGTCGATCTGACTCATGGCAGGCGGCTTTCGGAATGGGCCGCCATGCGGGCTGCCAGCCGCAGCGCGGCGCAAAGGCTGTCGGGGCGGGCAATGCCGCGGCCTGCAATGTCGAAGGCCGTTCCGTGATCCGGTGAGGTACGGATGAAGGGCAGGCCAAGTGTCACGTTGACGCCCTCGTCGAAGGCAATCGTCTTGATCGGGATCAGTGCCTGATCGTGATACATCGCCAGTGCCGCATCGTACCCGGCACGGGCGCGGGAATGGAACATCGTGTCGGCAGGATAAGGACCGCTTGCGTCGATTCCCAACGCCTTGAGCTGCGCGACGGCTGGCGCCACCACCGCAGCATCCTCCTCGCCCAGCGCTCCACCTTCTCCCGCATGCGGATTCAGCCCGCTCAGTGCGATCCGTGGCTGCGGAATTCCGAAGCGGGAGGCCAGTTCGCGAGCGACAATTCGCCCCGTCTCGACAATCAGATCCGTCGTCAGCAGCGATGGTACTGCACTGAGCGGCACGTGGATCGTTACCGGAACAACCGCCAGATCTTCGCACCAKAGCATCATCACGGGGTGGGGCGTCCTGCCTCCATCCGCCGCAAGATGCGCCAGATATTCCGTATGGCCGGGATGCCTGAAACCGGCGGCGTAAAGAACGCTTTTGGCAATGGGATTGGTGACCAGCGCGGCCGCATGTCCTTCGCGCACCGCGGCGACGGCGCGATCGATCGCCTCGATAGTCCCCGCAGCCGTGGCCGGATCAGGATGTCCGGATACCACGATCGCGGTCTTCTCAAGCGCAATGACGGGCAGGGCCTGTTCGAAAAGCGCCTCTGCCTCATGCCAGGCGCAGCCAACGATGGGCACATCGAGGCCCAGCCGTCGTGACAGGCTTTCCAAAAGACCGGGGTCGGCAATRCAAGCAAACGGCGGAAGAGCTGCGGGCTCCCGCAGCACCCAGGCTTTCAAGGCCAGCTCAGGGCCGATCCCTGCCGGATCACCTTGCGTGAGAGCGAGCAGTCGCGGTGACACGTTCTTCTCCACCCGCACCGGCTCGCTCGCAGTAATCCTGATTCTACCCTCAGCGAGCGGCGACGCCGTCGCCTGTCGAGCCCTGGCCCAGGTTCTGCGAGTAGCTGATCTCGCCCAAGGTGCGCAGTTCGAGCTTGAACATCACCGTCCGCGTATCCTTCGTGGCGCCGGACTGCCGGTCGGCATAGGACTGCGAATAGGAGATGTCGAACACGGTGCATTCGTCGGTGTAGTTGATGCCGAAGCTCATCGAGGCGGGCTGGAACGGGCCCGTCTTGGGATAGGTGAGTGCCGCAAGGGCTACGGGATCGAGTTGGGCTGCCACGAAGGCATCACGATACCGCTCGCGGTCGAACTTGTACTTGTCGAGGTCGAACAGGACCCCGGCGCGGACGCGCCAGTATTGCGCGATCCCGAGCGAGCCGTTCAGGCCGAGACCCTCGCGCCGCCGCGGAATGCCCAACTCGGGCTGGGGCTCATAGCGGCCATAGGTCACGGAGGTCGATACCACGCCATTGCTGTAGGTGGCGCCTGCATCGATCCGCTGCGCCTCGAACGTCGATTCGTCCAGCCGCGCCGCGCCGGACAGGAAGAAGTTCTTGAACGGCGAGATTTGCGCGCGGGTGACGAAATCGGACCGCGTCGTTTCGAGACCTGAATCCAGGCCGGTATTGACCAGGTCGGCTTGTGCGAAGGAATTGCGCCCGGCGAGATTGAAGGACTGGCCGACAAGGAAATTGGCGTAGGCCTCCTTGCCGAAACGGCCTGTGTAGAGCGCGCCGACATTCGCTCGCGTGCCACCCTCGACCCGATCATAGCCGGAGAACTTGCCGCTCCACTCGAACAGGTTGGTGTCGTCGAAGACGAGGCTTTGCGCATCTTCGTTGGCGACCCGCAAGACATTCGTCTCGTTCGGACGTGCAACGAACTGGGCGACTGGCTCGATGATATGCGTGCCCCACGAGGTCTTGGCCACGAAGGGGTAGCGGTACATCAGGCCGACCGCCGGCATGACGCGCCCGAAGACATCGTCGGATGTGTTGAAGATCGAGGAAACGTTGGCGTTGGAAAAGCCGGTCGTCGACGGATTGACCGAGAAGATATCCGCGCGAACCGACGCATACGGCGTCCAGACCTGGCCGAGCGAATCGATGAAATTGCGCCGCCAGGACACTTCCGCTGTTGCGCGCGCCACCGAACCGCCGATGCCGCGCACCAGGCACTGGTCTTTCTGGTAGACCGCGCAGCCATCATAGAGCGGGTTCGGCGTCGTGATCAGGAAGTTCTTCTGGGCCGGAATCTGCTGGAAGGCAGCGGCGTCCCGCGTGAGGCTTGTGACGTTCACATTGAACGCCAGTTCACCGCCAATGACGTCCGGCTTGTGCACCCGCTTGTTGTAGTCGAATACCGGCAGGACGAGCGGCTGCTGCTTCTGCCAATCGGACGACGTCAGGGGTTGGAAATAATAGCCACGCAGGTCGAACCAGGCATTCGGGCTCTGGCCGTTGAGATAGCCCGTAGAGATCGATTCCTGCAGGTAGGTCGTCGAGCTGATGCTCTCGCTTCGGATGCGATAGTTCTTCCAGAACCAGCGGTCCGTCGACATCGCGACGTCCCAGCCGTAGGTCCAGCGCGGATTCAAATAGAATTTGCCAGTGGTTTCCAGCGAGCCGCGGAAATCGCTGTCGCGCGCGCCGTACGGCGTCGGCTGGAACGCATCCGGCTCCGCCTGGAAGATGCCGGCTGCACGGATGTTATAGGACCCGTTGACGAGCCGGTGACGCCACTCGGCCTGGCCAAGGAATCCCTGCCGCGAGAGATAGGTTGGCGTGACTGTGAGATCRTAGTTCGGGGCGAGGTTGAAGAAATAGGGCAGGCCAACACCGAAGCCGAGCGCGCTGGTGTTGATGAAGGCCGGCGACAGGAAGCCGCTCTTGCGCTTCACCGTCGAGTCCGGGCCCGACATGTACGGGATATAGGCGATCGGAACCCCGGCGAATTCCAGCCGGGACGATTCGTAATAGATCGTCTGCTCGGACTTCTTATGGATAATCCGCGCCGAGCGGACCTGCCAGAGCGGCGGCTTTTCGGGCTTGTCCTTGCAGGGCTCGCAAGCGGTGTAGATGCCCTTCTCAAAGACGAAGGTCTCGCCGTCCGTACGTTCAGCCCGCGGAGCGGTAAACCGCGTCTTGTCCGGGTTCACGACGCGCAGCGAATCAATGAAGCCGTCGCGGAAATCGTCCGTCAGATTGAAGCGGTCGCCGGTGATGACGGTACCGTTCGATTCGGTGATCCGGGCATTGCCGCTGGCGATGACGCGCTTGCTGGCGCGGTCATAGGTGACCTTGTCGGCTTCGATCGTACGGCCCTGATAGAGAATCTGGACGTCGCCGACAGCCGAGACGCTGTTGTTCTTGTTGTCGTAGACCAACTCGCGCGCGTCGACGACCATGCGTTCCTGCGGCTTCGCCGGAGCTTGCGCGAAAGYGCTCCCTCCTGCCGTCAGGCAATAGGCCAAACTCGAGGCGAGGGCGGTCGCCGCGGCAAAACGAGCCATGCGTCTCACGCCAGAGGCCATATGCTCAATCCAAAATTAACCATAGGCACAGTACTAGTTACCCGTCTTCCTGGTGAAGGAGAGCGAGCGCCCCAAGCATCGTCCCCACAACCGCCGGCAACCACGCGGCCACCATGGGATTGACGATCCCTGATGCCCCGAGCTCTTCCGACAGCTGCGTCGCGACATAGAGCACGAACCCGGCCGCCACGCCACCTATCACCAATCTCGTAACACCACCAAATCTGAAAAATCTTAAGGAAACGGATGCCGCCACCAGGATCATGGCAACGAGCAGAAGCGGCCGCGCCTTGAGCGACTGGTAGCGCAGCTCGTAGCGCGTGGAATCAAGGCCGGCCTTCTGCGTCCGTTCGATCACTGTCGGCATCGACCAGAACCCAACAGCGTCGGGCGGGGTGAAACTTTGCCGCACCTGGTCGGGCTCCAGAGTCGTCGCGAGCAGATAGGTCGTGTAGCTCTGTGGCTCTTCCGTGGCAGACACGACGCGTGCATCGGTCAATTCCCAATAGCCGCGATGCAGGATCRCTTCCCTTGCCTCCACGCGCTCGTTGAAGCCGCCATTCGCATCGAAGCTAAAGACAGCGACCTGGGAGAGGCCTGACGCGTCCGGCAAGGCTGCCGCAGCGCGAATAATCGCCTGCCCGTCGACGCTGCGCTGGCGAATCCAGATTTCCTGCGCTCCGGACGCCTGGGTACTCCTCGCGAAGAGCCTGGCTTCGAGGGCCGTCGCGCTGCGCTTCAGTTCGGCTGCGAGCGGGTTGTAGATCATGATCGAGACAAAGCCGATCACTGCTGCGACCAATGCGGCCGGCTGCAGGAATTGCCAGGCCGAGACGCCCACGGAGCGGGCCACCACGAGCTCAAGCTTCCGGCTTAGCGTCAGCAGTGCGAACATGCCACCGAACAGCACGGCAAAGGGAAAGATCTGCTCCGCCACCGCAGGCGCGCGAAACAGCGCGAGCCTGATGATTTGCGGCGTCGTCGCGAGCGGCGAATCGCCGGCACGGCGCATCAGCTCGACGAAATCGAGCGTCAGGATCAGAAAGAAGAAGGTGCTGAACACGCTGATGATGGCGCGTGTGAAGCGCTTCGTCAGGTATCGGCCGAAGGTCGAGACAAGCAGCATCAGGCGCGACGCAGGCGAGAGGGCAGGGCGGATAGCGACAGGATGATCGGCTCGAACAGCTTGTTGAGCCGCGGCCTCAGCGACGCGCCAAACATGATAAGGGCCGTAGAGCAGATGATTGTGACCAGGGGCAGAAGGTAGAGCAGGACGACTGCAAAACCCGATCTGACGCTGGCGGTCCACGCGGCGTAGGCGCCGATGCGGACCGCACCGACAATCAAAATCGCTGCCTGGATCGCGACATTGCGGCCCTGACGCGTCGTACGCGCTTCGCCGAGGGCGGCGAAGGCGACGAGCATGAACGCGATCGGGTAGAGCGGCGCCGAAAGACGATTGTGCAGTTCGGCGCGGAACCGCCCGGCCTGCAGCTTGTAATAGGCTTCATTGGGGTCCTGTCGCAGCAAGGCCCAGGTCGTGCGTTCGCGTGGCTTGTAGATCACCCTGTCGCCATTGCCTTCGCCATCGCCGCCTGTCGACTCGCCCGATAGAGCCGACAGGTTGAGCGCGTAGCGCTCGAAGGAGATGATCGAAGTCGACTCCTTGTTCTTGGCTTCGCGCTGGATGGTACCCTTCTCCAGCATCAGGAAGCTGTTGCCGTCCGATTCCACTGTCCGGCCGCGCTCGGCGATGTAGACGGAGGGTTGGCTGGGGTCGCGGCGGTCCTGCATAAAGATGCCGAGCAGCGCGTCACCCGAACGCTCGCGGTAGTGAAACGTCACTCCGGAATCGAGTGAGACGAACTGGCCTTCCTTCACGACATTGGCGACGAAATCGGCCCTGATCAGCGTGATCAGGTCCCGCAACGCCCGGAACCCCGACGGCATGACCGAAATCGCCATCCAGCCGACAAKGAGGGAGGTCGCCAGCGTCAGCACGATGAACGGGCGGGTCAGCCGGTAKGGCGCGACTCCGGCCGCATTCATGACGATCAACTCCGAATCGCCGTTCAGCCGGTTCAGCGTGTAGAGCGTCGACATGAACAGCGCGACCGGTGCGATGCCCGCGATCAGCGCCGGCAACGAAAGCAGTGTCACCGTGAAGAAGATGTAGATGGTCTGGCCCTTGCCGGTGATCAGGTCGACCTCACGCAGGGCCTGCGTCACCCAGATCACGCTGGTCAGCCCGATCAGAAGTACGATCGCTGCGACCGCGGCGATCTTCAGGATGTAGCGGTCGAGACGGAGAAGACGCACGCGTTAGCTTCCGGTGAAACCGAGGGCAGTTCGAGGCTCCCCTTGGACGGTTCGCCAAACACTCCCTATGGTATAGCCACGATCATGGCGCAAACGGGAATCGTTCGCATCATGTTCACGACCTTCCTGAAGAGCCCTATTCCCGCCAATTGTGAGCAGCTTATGTCGCAGCGCCTGAAGCTTGAGGTCAAAGCCCTGAACACCATCGGCGGGCAGGACCTCGTCATTTTCGTGTCGGACAAGCTGACCCCGGCGAAGCTTGCCGAGGATTGGCTCGGAGAGGGCGCTCATGCACTGCTCGCCAGGGCTGCGGCAGCCGACAAGTTCAAGGGCAAGGTGTTTTCCGGGATGACGTTGCTGGCGCCGGACGGGGCCGGGTATGAGCGGCTGGTCGTCATCGGGGTCGGACCTGATGCAGATCACGATAAGCTCGATTTCGCCAAGCTTGGCGGGGCTGTTGCGGGCAAGCTTGGCAGTGGCCGCTCGGCCGATGTGATCATCGCTCTGCCTGACGTTGAAATCAGTGCCGAGCAAGCAGCCGCGGTCGCTCTCGGGTTGCGGCTCCGGGCCTATGTCTTCGACCGTTACAAAACCAAGACCCGCGAAGCCGACGATGCCGATCCGATCACCGTGACGCTGCGCACCCCCGACCCTGCCGCTCTCAAGAAGGCCCTCAAGGCCTGCGAAGCTGTCGCCGGCGGCGTCGAGATTGCTCGCGATCTCGTGAACGAGCCGCCGAATGTGCTCTATCCCGAAGAATTCGCCGAACGCGCCGCCAAACTTGAGAAGATTGGTGTCGAGGTCGAGATTCTCGATGAGAAGCAACTCAAGAAGATCGGCATGCGGGCCTTGCTTGGCGTTGGCCAGGGGTCGCGCCGGGAGAGCCGCGTCGTCGTCATGCGCTGGAATGGCGCCAAACCCGGAGTTCGGCCCGTCGCCTTCGTCGGCAAGGGCGTCACGTTCGACACTGGCGGCATCTCGCTGAAGCCGGGCACCGGGATGGAGGACATGAAGGGGGACATGGCCGGAGCCGCCTGCGTCACCGGACTGATGCATGCGCTCGCAGCGCGCAAGGCCAAGGTCAATGCGATTGGCGTGATTGGGCTGGTCGAGAACATGCCGGATGGCAACGCCCAACGCCCCGGTGACATCGTCACCTCGCTTTCAGGGCAGACCATCGAGATCATCAATACCGACGCAGAGGGGCGGCTCGTCCTCGCCGATGTGCTCTGGTACACGCAGGACAAGTACAAGCCGCGCTTCATGATCAACCTGGCAACCCTGACAGGAGCGATTTTGGTAGCGCTCGCGCAGGAGAATGCCGGGCTGTTCTCGAATGATGACGAGTTGTGCGAGCGACTGGCAGTCGCTGGCAAGGCCACCGGCGAAACCGTCTGGCGCATGCCGCTTGGCGCAGCCTACGACAAGATGATCGATTCAAAGTTCGCGGACATGAAGAACTCGGCCGGGCGTTATGGCGGTTCGATCACTGCTGCGCAGTTCCTGCAGCGGCATGTCAATGAAACGCCCTGGGCGCATCTCGACATCGCCGGCACCGGCATGGGCTCGCCAAACAGCGAGACCAATCGCTCCTGGGGCTCGGGCTGGGGCGTGCGCCTCCTCGACCGGCTCGTCGCGAATCATTACGAGTCCTGATTCACTCGAAACATTGTTTCGCAATGCTCTGATAAGAAAGGGCTTTCATGACGGAAGTCCTGTTCTTCCATCTTCAGTCGCGTCCGCTGGAGCAGGTTCTCCCGACCATCCTCGATCGGGCGCTGTCGCGCGGCCAGAAGGTGGTCATCGAGGTCTCCAGTTCCGAGCGGGCGAGCGTGCTGGACGATCATCTGTGGACCTACGCGGATGACAGCTTCCTGCCGCATGTCATGGCGAGCGAGCCGGATGCACCGACCAATCCGGTAGTGCTGACGACACAGGCCCATAATCCCAACGCGGCCCAGGTTAGAATCTGCGCTGACGGCATCCGTATTCCCGACGCATTGCAGGACTACGAGCGCGTCGTCCTCATCTTCGACGGCGACGACCCCGACGCGCTTGCGGCTGCGCGCGAGGATTGGAAGGCAGTTCGCGCCACAGGCGCGACGGCCAGCTACTGGCAGCAGGACGAAACCGGTCGCTGGGAGAAAAAAGCGTGAGAGTGCCTGTTCTGTTCGTGTGCGCTGTGGCTCTGGGCGGATGTTCCGTCGATATTGGCGGTTTCTCCTTCACTCAGGATTCCAGCGGTACGCGAACCAGCAGCGCTTCAGCCCGCGCATCCACTCAGGAAGCCATGCTGACCGCCGATGGCGGTTGCGAGGCGGAGGTTTCGCTCGATCCGTCGACGCGTCCACTGCCAAGGGAGATCGCGCTGGGCGTGACCGAATGCGAACTCGTGAAATTGAAGGGGGGCCGGCCGACCGATGTCCTCATCGGTGAGAGCGGCAAGGGCCAGCGCGAGGTGCAGGTGCTCTATTCCGAGCCCGGCGGCCGCGAGATCTATATGTTCACCGACAACCGCCTCAGCCGAATCGTAAAGCCGGGACAAGGGGAGGGCTGAAGCATCGGCCCGAACAGTGGATTGCGGTGTTCGAGCAAGCCGATTCCACCACAGGAGCTTAGATCATCGGACCGGATACGCGATCCGATCGGATGATCTACGCATCGGACGATAGTTCGGATTTCGCCCGAGCCTATCGTCTGGGCCGCTTCAGGCGTTCTCGAGTTCCTCGCTCAGTCCGAGCCATTCTTCCTCCGCGGCCGTCAGTGCCTCCGACAATTCCGCACGCTGGCGCGAGAGCTGCAGGGCTTTTTCCGGATCGCGGGCGAATGCTGCACCGTTGCCTAGCACGCCATCGACCTTCTCGATCAATCCGGTCAGCTTGGCGATCCGTGCCTCGGCCAGGTTGAGCTTCTGACGCAGCGGCCCTTGGGCCACACGCTTGACGGCTGCGCCCTTGCGTTCTTCGGCCTTGCTGTTGGTATTCGCCGTCTCTGCGGGCTTCTCGCGACGGGCTGCCTTGGCGCCTCCGAGGACGAAGGCGCGATAATCCTCCATGTCGCCGTCAAAATTCTTCACCGTGCCGTCGCCGACGAGCCAGAGCCGGTCAGCGCAGGCTTCGATCAGGAAGCGGTCGTGGCTGACCAGGATGACAGCGCCGGGATAGTCGTTGATAGCCTTGACCAAGGCGGTGCGACTGTCGATGTCGAGATGGTTCGTCGGTTCGTCCAGGATGAGCAGATGCGGGCCACCGAAGGCCGCGATTCCGAGCATCAGCCGCGCCTTTTCGCCGCCGGACAGGTTCTTGACCGGTGTATCCGCCTTGCTGGCGGGAAAGCCGATCTGAGCCGCTTTCGAGCGCACCTTGGCTTCCGGCGCATCAGGCATCAGGTCGCGCAGATGCGCGACCGGCGTTTCCTCCATCCGCAGCTCGTCGAGCTGATGCTGGGCGAAATAGGCGGTCTGAAGCTTCGACGAACGTCGCAGATCGCCTGACAGGGGTGGGAGCCGCCCGCCGATCAGCTTGCAGAAGGTCGATTTGCCGTTGCCGTTCGAGCCAAGCAGCGCAATCCGATCGTCCGGCAGCAAAGTGAGGTCGAGCCGCGACAGCACCTTGCGCTCGCCATAGCCGGCGCTGACATCATCCAGCACCACCATGGGTGGCGAGAGCGGCCGCTCCGGCCCCGGAAGGCTGAATGGCTGCACGTCACGGTCGACGATGGTCGCGATCGATTCCATCTTCTCCAGCCGCTTGACGCGCGATTGCGCCTGGCGCGCCTTCGAGGCCTTGGCCTTGAAGCGATCGACGAAGGCCTGGAGATGCTTACGCTCGGCGTCCTGCTTCTCGCGCTGCTTCGCGAGCAGCATCTGCTTCTCGGCACGCTGGCGTTCGAACGAGGAATAGCCGCCGCGATAGATGGTGAGTTTGCCCTGATCGAGATGCAGGATGTGATCGACACAGGTGTCGAGCAGTTCGCGGTCGTGGCTCACCACCAGGACKGTGTGCGGATAGCGCTCCAGATAGTCGTAGAGCCAGAGCGTGCCTTCGAGATCGAGATAATTGGTCGGCTCGTCGAGCAGCAGCAGATCCGGTTCGGCGAAGAGCACGGCAGCGAGAGCAACGCGCATGCGCCAGCCGCCCGAATAATCGGAGCAGGGGCGTTGCTGCGCGGCCTCATCGAAGCCGAGCCCGTGCAGGACGGTCGCCGCCCGGGCCGGGGCGGCATGCGCGCCGATATCGGCGAGCCGGGTCTCGATCTCGGCGATGCGCAGCGGGTCGGTCGCGGTTTCGGCTTCCTTCATCAGGGCCGCGCGCTCGGTGTCGGCTGCGAGCACGACCTCGATCAACGATTCCGGGCCACCGGGGGCTTCCTGGGCGACGCCACCGATCCGCATGCCCCTCKGCACGCTGACCGAACCGCCCTCAGGCGAGAGATCGCCGGTAATGATCCGGAAGAGCGTGGTCTTGCCGGTGCCGTTGCGACCGACGAGGCCGACGCGTGATCCGTCCGGCAGGGCCGCACTGGCCCGGTCCAGGAGCAGCCGTTCGCCGAGCCTGTAGGTGATATCGTTGAGCGTGAGCATGGCGCGGATTTAGGGCCTGGAGCCATGGCAAGCAATGGTTAACGCTGCGGGCTAACGCGATCGAAAGACCAATCATGTTTTTGACATGAAGCAGCCACGGCTCCGCCGGAGCTGCCCTTCAGCCATGGGATTGCGTCTATATCCATGATTCGCAAAGAGAAACCGATGCATCTCAGCCCCCGGCATATGGTTCAGCGGCGCTTCTCCACGACCGCAGCTGCCCTGGCGATCGTCTCTCTGATCCTGGGCAGCGCCGGTGCGCTGAGCGCGCTTCTGGTCGATCGTCGCACCGAGCCGTCCGTGACCTGGCAGTCCGTGCCGCAGCAGGATGCCGGGACKACGTCGTTCAGATAGAGCCGGTTCGCTGCCGCGCTTGCCGCAAGGATGCCCCGAGGGTAACGCTGTCCCATGAGCAGAACCGCTTTCTATCCTGGATCCTTCGACCCGATCACCAATGGCCATGCCGATGTGATCGCTGGTGCTTGCCGGCTATGCGACAGGCTGGTGCTCGCTATTGGGGTCCACCCGGGC